>JANLYU010000283.1:0-9706 GCA_031365785.1 Flavisolibacter sp.
GGTGAAGGTGATGGCTTTGGCGTATCTGTTCCAAAATATGATGGTCTGTAAGATTGGGTATATAATGTTGCGGACTGTTGAAATATACATCCTCATCATAATATCCTTTGGTATATTCTGTAAGGTCATATACCCCACTCATGGCAATAACCCCCTGAATAAGGTCAGGTCGTTTCAGGAAAAGGTTCATACTGTGCAGGGCGCCGAAAGAAGCACCACAAATAATGATGGGCGTTTCGGGGCTGGTATGGGTATGAATGAATGGAAGTACTTCTTCGTAAACATATTCATTGAACTGCTGGTGCCTTATTATTTTATGCCTGGGTTCCATAGATTGATTCATCCAGCTTTCATTATTGATGCTGTTGATGGAAAATATTTTTGCTTTTCCACCATCTACTACGGAGGAAAGGGAATCAATTAACTGAAAACGTTCATATTCCAGGAAATCAGCAGCGGCCGTGGGAACGAGCAGAAGAGCAAATCCATAACTTCCATATACTGCTATGGGCATTTCCTTCTGTAAACGGTGACTATACCAAGAGGTGATCTGTCTTTCCATATGGGATCTGATGTATGATTATTGATTAAAAACAACTTATTGAAAATATAAGATACATTAAATGACTAGCAGGCAGGTAGAAACCCTTAATTGTCCTATTTTTCTGATTTAAATGTATAGTTAAAAAGGCAAATATGTACATTAGCACCACCTACCTACTGCTTATAAATCCAACATGAAGAACCTGCCTCCTGATATGCTTTTTTCCAGAGCCAAGTCTACTTCCTATTCAACTGAGGAGGCACTTGGTATCCTTCTCAACAATATGGATGACACGATTATGCTGGTGGATAGGGAATTCCGGATCATTGCCAGCAACGAGCAGACCAAGAAAAAAATCAAGGAATATTTCAATGTTAATTTTTCTTCGGTAATCAATGTGCTGGACATGGTGGCGCCAGACCGCAGGCTGCCCCTTCAGAAATTATATGAAGAAGTATTCCAGGGAGCCGAAAGGAAAAGTGAATCCATTATCATAATAGATCAGAAAACTACTTATTTCGAAAATCATTTCAAACCTGCTAAAAATGATGCCGGCCAAATAGTGGGGGCCGTTGTCAGTACAAAAAATATTACCTCTTCAAAAATTGCACAAAACATCATTCATGAAATTGAAGAACGCTGGAGGTTTGCTCATGAAGGCGGTAAACAAGGTGTGTGGGACTGGAACATACGCACGGGTGAAACGTTCTATTCATACAAGAAATTATACGGTTATGAAGACCACGAAATGAAGGACCGCATTGAGGAATGGCAGAAAATCATTCACCCCGATGACAGGGCCCGCATTAAAAAACTTGTGGATCATCAATTGAAAAGTTCTGATCCTTATCAGGAAAGTACCTACAGAATCATTACCAAGGATGGTAGCAGCAAGTGGATTCTTTCCAGAGGAATGATGGCCAGTCGTGATGAAGATGGAAAGCCTTTAAGAATGGTAGGTACCCATACGGATATTACCGAACAGATGAAGACAGAAGAGCGGATCAAGGTTTCTGAAAAACAATACAAAACACTCTTTCATTCCAACCCGCTACCCTGTTGGATCTATGATACCCATTCCCTGGAATTTCTGGAAGTGAACCAAACGGCACTGGATCACTATGGTTTTACGAAAGAAGAATTCCTCAAAAATAATTTGTTTCTGATCCATCCCGAAGAACAATGGGAACCTTTAAAAGCGCGCATCAAAAAGGAAAAAGACACGCATAGTATCGCCCTCACCAACTGGAAACATAGGAAAAAGAATGGTGATATCATTTTCGTGGACCTCCGCATCAATTCCATTCATTATAAAGATATAGAAGCCAAGATTGTAGTGGCGAATGACATTACTTCCAAAATGCATACGGAAAATGAACTCAGAAAAAGCAATGAGCGATTTTCTTATGCAGCAAAAGCTTCTTCTGAAGCGCTCTGGGAGTGGGACGTTCTGACTGGTGAGGTTTTTATGAGTGCTGCTTATACCGACATACTTGGCTGGAAGGTAGATACCAACAGGCGGTTCAACGAATGGCATGAATACATTCATCCTGATGACAGAGACCGGACCATCACTGATTATTACCGCGCTATTGAAGACCCGCAAACTGAAATCTGGATTAGAGAATACCGTTACCTTAAAGCTAATGGATCTTATGCCATAGTGCATGATAAAGCGGTGATATTGCGAAACAAAGAAGGAAAGGCCATCAAAGTGATTGGTGCTACACAGGATGTAACCAGTCTTAAAAAAACCAGCGAAGACCTTCAACTAAGCAATGACCGGTATAAACATGCGATCCATGCCACCTCTGATATTGTTTGGGACTGGGACATTAAAGCCAATAAGATTTTCTGGTCAGACAATTTCACCAGGGTATTGGGCTGGGAACTTCCCTCAGATAAGACGCTTACCATAGATTTTTGCATCAATCATTTTCATCCCCAAGACACGGAAAGGGTGATGAGCAGCCTCAGTGAAGTGATCGGTCATTCCTGGAAAACGAACTGGCAGGAAGAATTTAGGTACCAAAAATCCGACGGCACATTTGCCTATGTTGCTGACAGGGGTTATGTCATCAGGAATGCCAACAATGAGGCCGTAAGGATGGTAGGCGCCATGCAGGACATTACGGAGCGGAAAAAAAATGAGCAACTGCTATCCCTCGAGCGGCTGATTTTTGAAATGTCTACCAACCTGGATGTATCCTTCCATGAAATTGTAAGATCTCTCATGGAAGGTGTTGAAAAAATTCATCAGGAGGCATTCACTTCAGTAGTGTTACTCAAAGAAGATAATACCATTCAGACTTTTGAAACACTGCGTCTGCCCGCAGCTTTTATGGCTGCATTCAATGGTACCGGTATTGGGCCAAATGTAGCATCCTGCGGCACTGCTATGTTTGAAAAACAAACAGTAATAGTAGATAACATTGACAACCATCCTCTTTGGAAAAATTATAAGGATCTGGCGGCGATTCATGGTCTCAAAGCGTGCTGGTCCCTCCCCATTATTCACAGCTCAGGAAAAGTGATGGGTAGCTTTGCCATCTATTACAAGCAGATGAAAGGACCGACAGCCTACGAATGGAATACCCTGGAAAGGATCAGGAATATTCTCAGGGTTCTGATGGAACATAACTGGTCGCTCAATGAAATCAAAGTTGCCAAGGAACGTTTTGATATTATGATGAAAGCCACCCATGACCTGATCTGGGACTGGGACCTGGAGACCAATGAAATCTACCGCGATGAAATGGGTTTGAAAAAAGTATATGGCCTAAGCAGTAATGATTCTATAAAAGGCATTTACCAGTGGCTTGGCCACATTCACCCAGAAGACCAGTCGAAGGCGGAAGATGCCATTACTAATATTGTGAAAGCCAATCATGAGGATACATTTGATCTTGAATACCGCTTCCGCAAAGAGGATGGCACCTATTCGTACGTGTATGACCGTGGTATGATCATCCGCAACTCAGATGGGAAACCTGTACGTATGATCGGCGCAGCCCAGGATATTACAGAACGTAAAAGACTGGAGCAGGAACTCCTCCAGAATGAACTCGAACGGCAGAAGGCCATCAACCAGGCTACCGTGGATACACAGGAACAGGAAAGAGGTGAAATCGGAAAGGAACTTCATGATAATGTTAACCAGGTACTTACCACCACCAAGTTGTATCTGGACCTGGCAATAACTAATCCTGAACTAAAAGATGAACTGATATTCAAGTCCAATAAAAATATTGTCAGCGTTATTAACGAAATAAGACAGCTATCAAGGTCGCTGATGGACCCAAGCATTGGAGACCTTGGATTGATGGATTCACTCAATGACCTCATCGAAAACATCAACCTCACTCGTAGGCTTGAGGTACAACTTTTAGCTGACCATAAAATAGAAGACCTGCTGGATAAAAACCAACAGCTTACTATTTTCAGAATCATTCAGGAAGCGCTGAACAATGCCATCAGGCATTCAAAAGCGCAAACTGTTCAAATCTATTTTGAGAATGAAGGAGAAATGCTTTTGGTCAGCATCCAGGATAATGGAATAGGATTTCATCCCGGCCACGTAAAAAAAGGTGCCGGACTTAAAAATATTCAAAATCGTATTTACCTTATCAACGGCACACATATGATTCACAGTGAACCGGATAAAGGAAGTAGAATCACTTTAAAAATCCCCATCAAATAATGTTACAACCAGCAACCGAAACCATGGAAAAAATAACGATCCTAATTGCAGATGATCACACGCTTGTAAGAGAAACCTGGAGTTTCATTTTGAATACCGATCCACGCTTCAGGGTGATTGCAGAAAGCGGCAGCGGTGAAGATGCTGTTGAACTAGCCAAACAACTTCGCCCTAATGTGGTCATCATGGATATTAACCTTCCGGGTATGAATGGGATTGAGGCTACACAGCAAATCAGGAAATTCTCTCCCGGCTCCAAGATCCTGGGTGTTTCACTCCATACACAACCTACCTATGCACGAAAAATGATCCAGAAGGGAGCCATGGGCTATGTGACGAAGAACTCTTCGCGGGAAGAAATGTTCAAGGCCATCATGGAAGTGCAGAACGGAAGAAAATATATCTGTGACGAAATCAAAAACATTTTATCTGAGCAGGTGATCAGCGGTGATGATAACCAGAATGGTCTGAATTCATTATCCCAGAGAGAGATTGAAATTATAGCTTTCATTAAAAAAGGATTTTCTTCCAAAGAAATTGCCGACTCTTTGAGCATATCAGTTAAAACAGTGGAAGTGCACCGCTATAATGTTTTAAAGAAACTAAACCTTAAAAATGCAGCGGCGCTGGTTAATTTTATCAACAACAGCCAGCTTGATTTTGAAAATTAACTGAATCTTCCAAAACTATCAATACTATCGAGACCAGCCCTTCATTGCAAGGGCAGGTCTTTGCTGACTTACAGTTTGAATTTCTTCCAGGACCTTACATCCCCAACGGGTCAAAACTACATTTCAGCCACTTGTTATTTGCTCGCGGGAAGAGTACCCATTAAATTTGCACACCAATTTCAATGGAGCATGAACGAGCTTTCCAAAAATTATGAACCTAAGTCAGTAGAAGAAAAGTGGTACCGGCACTGGACGGACAAGGGCTATTTCAAAAGCATACCTGATGAAAGAAAGCCTTATACGGTAGTGATTCCCCCTCCCAATGTAACTGGGGTACTTCATATGGGTCATACTTTGAATGAGACCGTTCAGGACGTGCTGGTCCGGAAGGCCAGGATGAGTGGATTCAATGCCTGCTGGGTACCCGGCAGCGACCACGCTTCCATTGCTACGGAAGCCAAGGTGGTACAAATGCTGGAACAGGAAAAAAATATTACCAAGCAGCAATTAACGCGGGAATCTTTTTTGAAATATGCCTTCGAATGGAAGGAGAAATATGGTGGCATTATTTATAACCAGATCCGCAAACTGGGTTGCAGTGTGGACTGGGAGAGGGTGACCTTTACCATGGATGACCATTATTACCAGGGAGTAATCAAGGTGTTTATTGATCTCTATCATAAAGGTTTGATTTACCGGGGAGCAAGAATGATCAACTGGGACCCATCCGCAAAAACCGCACTTAGTGATGAGGAGGTGGAACACCGGGAAGTGAGCAGCAAATTATATTATATATCCTATTCAGTTGTGGACTCTGACAAGAAAGATGTTGTTGTCATCGCCACCCAGCGACCGGAAACCATTATGGGAGATACTGCCGTCTGCGTTCACCCAGGTGATCCCAGATACAGCCATTTGAAGGGAAAAAAAGTAGTCGTTCCCCTGGTGAACAGGGAGGTGCCAGTCATTTTCGATGAATATGTGGACCCGGAATTTGGAACCGGTGTACTAAAGATTACACCGGCGCATGACGTCAATGATTACAACCTGGGTCTGAAACATCACCTTCCTCTTATTGACACGTTGAATGATGATGGTACCATGAGTGGTGCCGCACAGATTTTCGTGGGCATGGACCGCTTTGAAGCAAGAAAGCAGGTGATTGCTGCATTGGAATCAGCCGGACAAATTACAAAAGTGGAGGAATACCAGACGCGGCTGGGATATTCTCAGCGCACTAATGCAGTTGTTGAACCAAAGATTTCTACTCAATGGTTTGTAAAAATGAATGGGCTTGCAGGTAAAGCATTACAGGCAGTTGTTAACGGAAGTGTGAAGATTCATCCGGAAGAAAAATTCCTGGCAACTTATAAATACTGGCTGGAAAATATCAAGGACTGGTGCATCAGCAGGCAATTGTGGTGGGGCCAGCGAATACCCGCCTGGTACGACCTTGACGGAAAGTTGGTGGTGGCAGAAAATGAACAGGAAGCCAAAAAAATTTACAGGGAACAATATTCCTCCGACCCCATTGAATGGAAGCAGGATGAAGATGTGCTGGACACCTGGTTTTCCTCCTGGCTGTGGCCAATTGAAGTCTTTCATGGTATCACAAAGCCCAACAATCCGGATATCAGTTATTATTATCCGGGTTCGGTACTGGTGACAGGGCAGGATATTATTTTTTTCTGGGTAGCGAGAATGATTATGGCAGGTGAGGAATACAGGCAGGAAAAGCCTTTCAGCGATGTGTATTTCACCGGTATGGTGCGCGACAAACAAGGGAGGAAAATGAGTAAGCAATTGGGCAACTCCCCCGACCTTCTTCAACTCATTGATCGCTTTGGTGCCGACGCAGTTCGATTTGGTATTTTGATTTCAGCCCCCGCAGGAAATGACCTTTTATTTGATGAAAGCGCTCTGGAACAGGGAAGGAATTTTAATAACAAAATATGGAATGCTTTGAAGCTGGTGAAGTTGTGGGAAGGCAGACAATCAACGCAGGGAGGTCAAACTTCCTCCGGTGAATTTGCGCTGGAATGGTTTCAAAACAGATTGAACCAGGTGAAGGAGGAGGTAGAAGATTTGTACCGCCAGTTCCGTTTGAGTGAAGCTTTGAAAACAATTTATTCACTCATTTGGGATGATTTCTGTTCGTGGTACCTCGAATGGATCAAGCCTGCCTTTGAACAACCTATAGAATCAGTAGTGTATGAAAAAACAATCGAGTTCTTCACAGAGCTGCTGCACTTGCTCCATCCTTTCATGCCTTTTATCACAGAAGAGATTTTTCATTTGTTGAAAATAAGGCACGAAGACCTTACAGTAAAACAACTTCAGGTAGCCGGAGTACAGGACAACTTGCTGCTTGCTCAGGGTGAATTGCTCAAACAAACCATTTCAGCCCTGCGTGATGCCCGGACCAGAAATCACATCAAACCTAAAGACCCTGTACGTGTGCACCTCATCACTTCAGACCAGAATAATTATACGGCCATTGAAAATATACTTTGTAAACAATTGAATACTCAAAGTTTGGAATATACCCTTACATCCATTCCTAATTCGATTGCGCTGGTGGTAGGCAGGGATCAATTTTTCATGGAATCTTCTGTTCGTGTAGATACAACTTCCCAGATAGAACAACTCGAGAAAGAACTGGAATATCAGAAAGGTTTCCTGATCTCCGTTGAAAAAAAGTTGATGAACGACCGTTTTGTTCAACAAGCAAAACCTGAGGTCGTAGAAGCTGAACGCCGGAAAAAAACCGACGCAGAACAAAAAATAAAATCGATTCAGGAAAGTCTGGCATCGATCAGTAAATAGATTGACCGTGAATACTTATTGGGATATCAGGTTCACGGGCACAATCAATTCAAAATAATTTTTCCCTCTCCTGTCCTGTGTTCCAAATCCATCATCCAGCAAATGACTCATCCTGATACCGAAAGAAACAGGTAATTGGTTCCACCATTTGGTGTCAAAATAAATTTCTCCGCCTACACTTCGCAAGTCCCTTAGCCTGGTTTTGTTGAACCTGTAAACTCTGGTAAAATCATAAAAAACATTGGCCCGTAATCTTTGCAGGTAAATGATACTGGCAAATCCAAAATCAGGGTATGCAATAGGAAAATGATAATTTCCGGACAACTTCCACATCCGCGTAAAATATCGGTCGCTGTACCCTCTGGAATTGGAAAAACGGTTGGAAAATACCACGTTGGTAGTATCCGCTTTGGTTTCCTGTATAGAGCCGGCTATAACAATACTGTGGTTGCCCAGAGAGGGAAGGAAAAGTTGCCCCCCTGTTAGGAATTGAGAACCCTTACTGCTTACGTAATGCCGGTGATTGGCCACGATAGTATACCCGATTTTAGGATAAATATGCTGCACAGCCCTTGGCAGGTATTGATACCAGCTGATGAAATGGTGGAGGTAACCAACACTTCCTGAAGACACGGAATCTTTATACATTCCTTTGGGAATCGAACGATTGAAAACATAATTAGAGCCTACATTAAAAAAACGGTAGGTTTTTCCCTTAGTAAAATTCAAAGGAATATTAGCTCCGACCCTCACCTCCAACTGGTCTTTCAAGATTACTTTACCGGGCAGGGTGAGGTGCCTGTTGAAGGTGTATTCAGAACCTGCACTCAAAACCGGAAAAAGACCTCCAAATGCTGTATTCCTTCCAAAGCCATGAGAATTTTCATTCCTGTTATACCGGTAAAATAATTCATTAGTGAACGTATTGAGGATATTATTACCGTAAAGGCTGAAAGTAAATTCAGGATCACTGTAATTAGGGGAATAACTATGAAAATTGAAAAGATGCGTGGACGCTTTATAACGCTTTGTTGAAAATCTTTTAGTAGGGATGTCAAGGATATTGTTTTCCAGTGCCACTTTGTATTTTTCTTTGTAAGAAACCAGCGCATCCGGAGAAACAGATTGCCAAAGTGCGGACTCTAATGGCATGGATTCCAATTGCAGCCCGTAACTGGTAAAAGAAGTAAAAACCAATGTTTCCCTGAAAGCAGAGGGGTCATAGGTACCCAAGCTCCGGTTGGTGAGCTGAAATAATTTTTTATCCGTCAGTGTCAAAGCAAATAAATCGTCGTTACCAAAAAAACTTGCAGTAAAATAAATAGTATCATGTTGTACATAAGGCACACTGATGCTGCTCGATAAAGGGGGTGTTAGTGGTGTCCACTTGCCGGATGTGAGTTCCACCTGCTGTAGCGACATTTTTGAATCAGGTGTTCTCACGCCCACTACTACACTGTTTTCATTGATAAACCGGGGATTGGTGAAATAAGCGTTAGCGGATGAAAAAGACTGAAGCAGCTTTCCGTTTTTACTTTCCATCACCTGGAGTTGTGTTTCCAGTGAATCATTGATCCGGATGGCAACTATGGTATTGCCGGAAGGAGAAAGATCCGGGGTGAAATATTTCATGTGGTGGGAGATCCTGACTTCTTTCCGGGTACGCAGGTCTAACAAAACAAGGTCACTGTAGTCAATCAGGCTCCACCTTGGATGGGTACTGAAAGCGGTGTAAACAACTTTTCCATTTCTGTATCCAAACCATTCTTCTGTACCGATGCTCTTCTGTACAATCCTGTGTTCACCTTTTCGGTCTTTTATATAAAATGCCGGGATCTTATTATATGCTGATTTCAGGTAGAGCATGGAATCTTCAACTATTAATTTCGGGAAATAATAATCAGTAACTGATTTGGCAGAAGGTTTTTTATTGTTCAGGAGGTGTAGAGATGGTTGGTAAAACGC
>JANLYU010000330.1:0-15914 GCA_031365785.1 Flavisolibacter sp.
CCCGCCTGGCGCATCATCCAAACTGGTGGCCGTTGCACTTTTTCCTTTCTTAAGGTTCTTAATAACAGGTCATTTTGTATGGTGTTCATTGAAGTTATTTGCTATCAATAAGGTTTGAAACTCAATTAAGTTCATGACCTCTTGATGAATTATAAGAGTTCAATTGTTATCATTCCAGTTACAGGCAAGCACCAATTCCATCATGCTTTCCTGGCTGGGGAACTTACTGGTAATGATCCTGTTTGTGGTGCTGCCGGAAAGTGCCTGAGCCGTGGTGGAGCCGATGGCAAAACATAAGGTGAAATCCTGCAACCGGTTCAGGGAAAAAAAACTATTCACCGCACTCGGACTGAAGAAAAGAATTCCATTCCAATCGTAATTTACCACAATGGGCGTTTCAACGGTCTGGTACACGGTGACTTCATTGACACGAATCCCATTTTCACTGAGCAACTGTGGTAATTCATCCCTTCGCTGGTCTCCACAAAAAAAAATGACTTCGCTGACTTGATGCTTCCGGATTTTTTCAGCAAGGGAAGTAGCATTGTCAGCGGTAGCTACGATCCTGTCTTTCAATTCCTGACATTGTTCAACAGCCAACTTGGTTCTTCCGGATAAACAAAATATTTTCCACGTTACGTCGTATTGGTTCAAATAGGGATGCAGGTATCTGTTCACGGCTTCCACAGCATGCGCGCTGGTAAACACAACTGTGGCTGCAGAAGCTCCCACCCATTTGAAAACTTCCTCCCATTTTTCTTTGGTCATTACGGGCTTCACTGAAATGAATTCCTGCTCTTTGACTTCTATTCCATGACCTGCAGCCAGAGCAACCAATTCCGGTAACAACTTTTTTGTACTTAGAATTTTACACCGGGTCATAAAAATGAATTCCATTTTTACGAAGCAAGTTCATGATTTCACGACCGCCTTTTTCCAATATTTCAAGTGCTGTTTCATGTCCAAGGGACGAAGCCTTTTCCAATGAAGTGGAACGTTCCATTTCTATTTTTGTTTTTCCGTCAGGGGAAACCATATTTCCTTTGAAAAAGATCACTCCATTTTTCGCTTCCGCCAGTGCACTGATTGGTGTGGAGCATCCGCCGTCAAGAGTTTGCAGAAAGTCACGTTCCATCTTCACACAAAGTGCGGTAGTTTCATCGTTCAGGTGCTGGCAACTTTCGTAAATGGAAGGGTCATCCTTCCTGCATACTACTAGGATGGCTCCCTGGGCGGGTGCGGGTACCATCCAGTCCAGGTCAACAGATGTAGCAGGTCGCAATCCTATTCTCTCCAAACCTGCCGCCGCGAAGATGGCACCGTTCCAATGATGTTGCTGGACCTTTTGCAAACGTGTATTGATATTCCCTCTCAGGTTTTCGAAATGATGTTTAGGATACCTGTTTCGCCATTGCGCCATTCTTCTTATAGAACTAGTGGCGATCGTGGCAGAGCTGTCCGTGTCAGATAAAAATTCCGCGTGGTCTCGAAAAACTAAAATATCTTTTGAAGAAGCCCTTTTTAAAACCGCTGCCTGCTGAAGGCCTCCGGCCAGTTGAACCGGAACATCTTTCATGGAATGAACCGCCACATCGATCGTGTGGTTCAGTAAAGCAGCGTCCAGGGTTTTGGTAAAAACTCCTATCACTCCCAATTCATAAATAGGAGTTACGGTATTCAGGTCCCCCTCGCTTTTAATAAAAACCAGTTCAGAAGCAATCTGTTGACCTTTCAGATGCTGTTGCACTTGTGTAGCCTGCCATACAGCCAGCTGGCTGTCACGGGTACCAATGCGGATACTTTTCGACATTAGTTTTTAACGCTTATGAAATGATTGAGTGCAGCAATGTACTGGCACCCACGCTGGTTTTTTATTTTGATTTTTCCTGCCGTATCATTCAGTACTTTCTGAATCTTTGTGTCCATGGTTTTAGCACAGGTTTCAGGGAAGGGAGCATATTGAGGATGCGTATACAATGCTTTCAATTTAACTTTCAGGTCTTTTAGAAGCGGTGCATGCCTGCGCATGTCGCACCATTCTTCGAACTCGGTAATAAAAGTGGATAGGATAGTTCTGGCTTTTGGAACTTCCGCGAGGCGGGATTTCAATGTTTCATCTTTCAGCTTCGAAAGTTCATCCACATTGACCAGGCTTACATTGGAAAGTAGTTCAGCGCCTGCTTCAACATTGTAGGGGATTGAAAGGTCTATAATGAGTTTATGTCCCTTTCCTTTTAAGTGTTTTTGTAGAATGGTAGGCTCGGAAGCATTGGTAGCAACCAGAATGATATCCGCCTTATCAATTTCTTCTTCCAGGTGTTGAAAAAGTGCAGCACGCAAATCCAGTTCAAGCGCCAGTTCTTCTGCTTTATCCGGAGAACGGTTGATGAGTGTAATATGATGATTGGCCAGGTAATCTACCAGATTTCTGCAGGTATTTCTTCCAATTTTTCCAACCCCCAGCAACAGGATGTTTTTATCTTTTACCGGGTGGCATTTGTTTTTGATATATTGAACGGCCGCAAAGGATACGGATACGGTTCCACCGCTTAATTCAGTTTGGTTTTTTATTTGTTTGGATGCCTGGAGAACGGAATTGGTTAGTCTTTCTGTAAAAGCGCCTACAGACTGATGTGCTTTGGCAAGTTTCACCGCAGCCTTGAGTTGACCTACGATTTCATAGTCACCCAAAATCTGTGAATCCAGACCTGCCCCTACTTCAAAAAGGTGCGTCACTGCATCCATTCCATTTTTTATGTAGGCGGCTTCACAGAAAGTTTCAGCCGTACCCTCTGTACAGGAACAAAGAAGATGGATCAACTGTTTGGCGCTGTGGGCAAATCCATAAATCTCCGTGCGGTTGCAGGTGGAAAGAATAAAAACTTCATTGAGGTGCTGCGCCGCAGCCAGCGCCAGGATCAGGCTACATTGTTGGTTGGAAACAGCAAATTTTCCTCGACTTGAAGCATCAGACTTTTTATAATTGATACCTGCTACAAAAAAGTTAGACAGATGATTAAAATATTGTGCTTCCATTATATGTCAGTCAACGAACCGTTACGCAAAAGTAAATTCCATCCGTGTATAATTGGAAAGGCACTGTCATTGCACTGTCATTTGAAAGTAGGAATTTTCAGGCTCTGGTTTTATCGGTGAAGTTGGTCATCACAATGAACCAGTTGTATTTACTTTTGTTTCCTTACATATGAAGCGAGCCATTTTATTAATGAACCTGGGTTCCCCCGACTCTACAGCCGTACCGGATGTTAGAAAATACCTTGATGAATTTCTGATGGATGAACGCGTGATCGATAAGCCCTGGCTTTACCGTGCGCTGTTAGTGAAGGGGATCATTGTGCCGCTGAGAGCTCCCCGGTCGGCAAAAGCCTACCGAAGTATCTGGACGAAAGATGGATCGCCTTTGCTGGTCATCAGCAAACAGCTGTGTGATGCGCTGCAACACAAGTTACCCGAACCGGTAGCCATCGCCATGCGTTATGGAAATCCGTCGCCAAAGGCCGCATTCGAGGAGTTGGTTTTAAAAAATCCTGACCTGGAAGAAATCATTGCCCTGCCCCTGTATCCCCATTATGCCATGAGTAGTTATGAAACTGCGGTGGCTTATGCCAGGGAGGAATACAAAAAAGGCGACTATTCTTTTGAACTTACTTTCATCAAACCCTTTTATAATCATCCCTGGTATATCGAAGCGCTTTCGCAAAGTATGAAACCTTACCTCGAAGCGCCTTACGACCAGGTTCTCTTTTCTTATCATGGTATTCCAGAGCGCCATATTTTAAAATCCGATACAACTGGAAAACATTGTTTGCAATCCCGTGATTGTTGCAACCAGCCCTCAACTGCCCATGCCACCTGCTACCGGCATCAGTGTTGGACCACCACTCTTCTGGCAGCGAAGAGATTAGGCATTCCCGAGGAAAAAAGGGGATTTTCTTTTCAGTCAAGGTTGGGAAGAGATCCCTGGCTGACACCTTACACAGCTGCCCGGCTTAAAGAGCTGCCGAAAGAAGGCGTTAAAAAATTAGTGGTGGTGTGTCCTGCATTTGTCAGTGATTGTTTGGAAACTCTCGAAGAAATGGGAGTGGAAGGGAAAGAGATTTTTTTGAATGCCGGAGGTGAAACCTTTACTTTGATTCCCTGCATGAATACGCATCCGCTATGGACCGATACGCTGGTGCACTGGATCAGAGAATATGGGGAAGGTAAGAGGGACATGATTTTATGAGGTGAGGTGTACATATTGAAAAGTCAATAGTGAATAAGTTGGGCTCAATACGGCCTATGTTTATTTTTAGTTGAATCATCAAAGCATAGAAAGAAACCTCTTATCCCCTGCCACTGGTAGGTCAGGGATTTCAACTAACCTATGCATTCACAATTGATAAAATTGCATTGATTCAACCAAAAAGGCACGCTGTCCTTTCTGTACATTTGAATTGTGCGGAGGATATTCCGGGAAACTCAGTAGCAGAAGAAGATTTTTTTTAAAATTGCCAGAGGGGCTGTTACTGAAGTGCATTAGAATTGCATCCGATCTTCTTGATGACACTTCCTTACAAATGAAGACCCGGGTAAAAGGCGTTTGAATTGTTTCCGGATGTTTTATCTATGACTTATAAATTGTCTTTACCATGCACTCTCTTTCGTTATTCACTATTTACGATTCACCTATTATTGCGCCCCGATGTATCTCTACCTGAAAGCGCTTCATATTATTTTCATCACTACCTGGTTCGCCGGAATGTTTTACATCGTGCGCTTATTTATATATAACAGGGAAGCGAATGATCAGCCATTACCCGAGAAAACGATACTTCAACGTCAGTATTCTATCATGATTAAAAGGCTTTGGCTTGGTATCACCTGGCCTTCTGCCATCATCACCCTGTTGCTGGGTCCCTGGTTATTGTTTTTGGGCCATTGGAACCGCCAGCTTTTTGATGCTTCGGGTAAGTGGCTCCTGATAAAACTTCTATTTGTACTTTTTCTTTACGGTTATCATTGGTCACTACACCTTTTATACAGGCAACAATCAAAGGGAGTGTTCCGTTTTTCTTCCCAGCAATTGCGTATCTGGAATGAAGTAGCTACCATCTTTCTGGTAGCCATCGTGATGCTGGCCACGGTAAAGCAAAGTATCAGTGCCATTTGGGCCATGGTAGCACTGGCTGGACTCATCTTTGTTTTGATGAGTGCCATCAACATCTATAAAAACATAAGGGGCAAAGCGCACCGTGCTAAATAATCATCTCCGTTAAACAACATAAGCTAAAATGCATCAAGGTTGGTAGAAGCAGGCAGGACCACAATTCGTCTTGAATCTGAGGGCCCGTTAGCCGGGGTCTTTTTCCTACCTTTGCACCCATTTTTCAAAACAATTTTAGGAGCCCTTATGGCCAAACGGTATAAAGAATTTAAGAATCTGCACCTGCCTGGCATCGAAAAAGATATGTTGGAACGATGGAAGCAGGAAGGTGCATTTGAAAAAAGTATTACCCTCCGTGAAGGCGCTGAACCTTTTGTATTTTATGAGGGTCCTCCGAGTGCCAATGGGATGCCAGGTATCCACCATGTGATTGGCAGAACTCTCAAAGACCTTGTATGCCGGTATAAAACAATGCAGGGTTTCCAGGTACAGCGTAAAGGGGGATGGGATACCCATGGTTTACCGGTAGAACTGGGAGTTGAAAAAGAATTGGGCATCACCAAAGAAGATATTGGGAAAAAAATTTCCATCACTGAATACAATCAGAAATGCCGTGAAGCGGTTTTGCGCTATAAGGATAAATGGGATGAACTGACTACCAAAATGGGTTACTGGGTTGACCTGGAGCATCCTTACATCACCTTTAAAAATGAATACATTGAAACTTTATGGTGGTGCCTGAAGGAATTGTACAAAAAAGGTCTCTTATATAAGAGTGTTTCTATTCAACCTTATTCACCAGCAGCGGGTACCGGTTTAAGTTCACATGAACTGAACCAGCCGGGTACCTACCGGAATGTAAAGGATACCAGTGTGGTAGCTATGTTCCGCGCCGTTGAAAATGAAAAAAGTGCGTTTCTTTTCCGTACGATCCCCAAGAATGTCAGTGGTGATAAAGAAATTTTCTTCCTTGCCTGGACCACCACACCGTGGACACTTCCTTCCAACCTTGGACTTACTGTTGGACCACGGATCGAATACGTGCTGGTAAAAACTTTCAATCCTTATACACACCTTCCAGTACGGGTTGTACTGGCTAAGTCTTTAGTGGGAAAATATTTCAAACCCGAAGGTGAGAATGGTGATTTTGAAAATTTTTCAGGAGATTCAAAGTTACTTCCATGGAAAATGGAGTCTTCCTTTCAGGGAAAGGAGCTGGAAGGATTGGAATATGATCAGTTGTTGCCTTTCGCGTCTAATACCCGCACGGTCATTAATGAAATTACGCCTGGTGCACAACCCTTCCGGATACTGCTGGGAGATTTTGTTACTATTGAAGATGGAACAGGAATTGTACATACGGCACCTGCCTTCGGCGCGGATGATTACCGGGTTGGACAAAAGTATAATATTGGAATTCTCACTCTGGTAGACAGGCAGGGAAAATTCGTGGATGGCCTGGGCGAATTCAGTGGACGCTATATTAAAGATTATACCAACGAAGAAAAATATATAGATGTCAATGTGGATCTTTCAGTGAAACTGAAGAAAGAAAACCGGGCTTTTAAAGTAGAAAAATACGAACACAGTTACCCACACTGTTGGAGAACTGACAAGCCTGTGGTGTATTATCCGCTCGATGCCTGGTTCATTAAAACAACTGCCTGCCAGGAGAGAATGGTTGCACTCAATAAAACCATTCAATGGAAACCAGAATCTACGGGAACAGGAAGGTTTGGCAACTGGCTGGAAAATATGGTAGACTGGAACCTGAGCCGGAGCCGTTACTGGGGTACACCACTGCCCATCTGGAGAACAAAAGATGGATCGGAAGAAAAATGCATTGGTTCGATCAGTGAATTGGATACGGAAATCAAAATGGCCAGGGAAAAGCTGGGTAGTGAAGTCAACAGCCATTACCTGCATGATGGACAGCTTGACCTTCATAAGCCCTATGTTGATGAAGTAGTGCTGGTAGCTTCATCTGGAATGCCGATGTACCGGGAACCTGACCTCGTGGATGTATGGTTTGACAGTGGCGCAATGCCTTATGCCCAATGGCATTTTCCTTTTGAAAATAAGGACACTTTCCGGCAGAATTTTCCTGCCAATTTCATTGCAGAAGGGGTTGACCAGACACGTGGCTGGTTTTACACGCTGCATGCACTGGGCGTTATGTTATTCGACAGCGTGGCGTACAAAGCAGTGGTGTCGAATGGTTTGGTGCTGGACAAAAACGGCAATAAAATGAGCAAACGGCTGGGGAATGTGGTGGATCCTTTTGCCACCATCGAGCAGTTTGGCGCAGACGCCACAAGATGGTACCTGATCACTAATGCATCCCCCTGGGACAATCTGAAATTCGATTTGGAGGGCATTCGTGAAATACAACGCAAATTTTTTGGAACTTTATACAATACCTACCAATTCTTTGCACTATATGCGAATGTGGATGGATTTTCTTTTAAAGAAAATTATATTCCTGTTCCAGAAAGACCAGAAATAGACAGGTGGATCCTTTCCTCCCTACAGACCCTGATCAATAAAGTAACGGCTGGTTTTGATGATTTTGAACCCACGCAGGCGGGCAGGCTGATTGAAGATTTTGTCGATGAACATTTAAGCAACTGGTATGTACGACTTTGCCGTCGCCGGTTCTGGAAAGGTGAGTATGAACAGGATAAGATATCTGCCTATCAGACTTTATATGAGTGTATTGAAACCGTACTTTGTTTAATGGCTCCCATTTCACCGTTTTTCAGTGATGAAATATTTTTAAATCTGAATGCGGTTACTGAAAGAAGGCCGGAATTGTCTATCCATCATGTAAAATTTCCGAATGTTCAGGAAACGCTCAGGGATGAGTCGCTGGAACAAAGGATGCAACTTGCACAGGACGCTTCTTCTTTGATCCTTTCCCTGCGGAAGAAAGCCAACATCAGGGTAAGACAACCCCTTCAGAAGGTTCTGATACCAGTGCTTGATCCATTAATGGAAGTACAATTAAAAAAGGTGGAAGAGCTCATTAAGGCGGAAGTCAATGTCAAAGAAATCCAATACCTCACAGATACAGAGGGATTTATAAAAAAAGGGATCAGGCCCAATTTTATATCACTTGGTAAAAAACTGGGGAGTAAAATGAAAATTGTGGTGGAGGCGTTATCTCTTTTCACCCAACATGAAATTTCTTTATTTGAAAAAGAAGGCAGATATTCCATTCCTATTGAAGAAGGTGAACAGATTGAACTTGCCATGAATGATGTGGAGATCAGCTCAGAAGATATACCGGGCTGGACCGTTGCAGTAAAAGGTGGCTTAACAGTGGCGCTGGACATTCATGTTTCTGCTGAATTGGTTCAGGAAGGAAATGCCAGGGAATTTGTCAACCGCATTCAAAAGATCAGGAAGGATAGGGGATTTGAAGTAACCGACAGGATTGAAGTGAAAGTAGCTGCCAATAATGGTATCAGCGAATCTTTGGCTAAGTATAATGATTATATTTGCGCCGAAATTCTTGCGGACAATCTGGAATTTATTTCACAAATTGATAATGGAGTGGAGATTGATGTGAACGACAACTCATTGAAAGTCATTATCATTAAACGGGTTAAAAAATAGTATGGCTACAAAAAAGCATCCACCCAAGGCCGCACACGCTTCAGGTGGTAAAGCAGCAAAATCTGCAAAAAGCGCCAGGTCAACCGGCGGAAAATCTGGTAAGCCTGTCCATTCCACCCCGGCTAAGTCCGGTTCTAAAAAAATTTCCAGGCCCGCCGCCAAGAAGCCTGTTCCCAAGAAAACCGCATCTGTGGTAAAAAAACCTATGAAAAAAATTTCTGCTGCTAAACCAGTAAAGTCTGTTAAGAATACTCCTGTTGCTAAAAAACATGTGGTTCCTGAAAAAAAGGTAACGCCCAGCCTGCCCATAAAACCGGCGGCTTCCGTAAAACCAGCTGCTTCCATAAAACCAGTACATCATGTTGAGCCTGTTAAAAAGCCAGCTGTGGCCGCTCCATCACATCATGAGATCAAGCCAGCCATTCAACCTTTAGTAAAGCCTGTTCCAAAAAAGGATCCTCCAAAGCCGGTGAAGGTGGTCATTCCAAAAACTTCCACTACAAAGGCAGTTAAATACGATCCGGATTTTACAAGGTCTGTTCTGGATACTCCTCAATACCAACATTCAGGACCAACCATGAGGTATTCCGACTCAGAATTAATTGAGTTCAGGGAACTGATCCATAAAAAACTGGAAACCGCAAAAAAGGAATTGGCCTACCTGCAGGGTTTGATCACCCGAAAAGACGAAGGTGGAGATATGGAAGACGGACGCTACATGACCATGGAAGATGGAAGTATGAGCATGGAGCGCGAGCAGTTGAGCCAAATGGCCAGCAGGCAGATCCAATTTATTGACCACCTTGAAAAAGCGATGATGCGCATCGAAAATAAAACATATGGCATTTGCAGAGTTACGGGCAAGCTGATTGACAAAGCTCGCCTGCGCGCAGTTCCGCATGCTACACTAAGCATTGAAGCCAAGCAGATGATGAACAAATAGGAGGAGCAGAAATTATTTTTTTTTATCCAGGAAAAATTGAAGCCCTGCGCCTGCACTCACACCATTCCCGGTGAATTTTTGATGCGGTTCAAATTTTTTCAATTCATCAGGTCCTGCCGCTGCCACATAATCCCGCGTCAGCGTAGTTTCATTTTTATTTTTGAAATAGGAAAAAAGATAACCTGCGAAAAGGTCAAGTCCTACATGCTTTCCCAACTGTTTAGTAAGACCCAGATTTATACCGGCATTAAAAAATATTCTTCCTGAAGTTTTTCCATTAAAGACGTCCTTATAAGAGCCGTAATTATCTGATGCATAGGTAAACCCATCGTTCTTCCCAGATCCTGAGCCACCATTTACCAGCAATTGAATAAAAGGGTTCCAGTTTTGGCCTGTAGTGAAATAGTTACGCACCCAGGCACCCAGTCCCAGGTCACTAGTTTGAGATTTGTTGCTGCTGAAAATGGTATCAGACAAAGATTTATTTGAAATTTTTTGGTAAGAAGAATTGATGAGTAAGGATATACCAATTGCTGTTTGATGATTAATAAAGCGAGCATACGTTGGTGTGATGTTGATTTGAAAAACAGCATGGTCTGTACGGTAACCCAGCGCTGCCGGGTAAGTATATACAGTGGTGCCGGTGCTAAAGGATCCTGTACCAATGGAAGCTCCTATCATCCGGCTTCCTTTTTCATATTGAGCGTGGCTACTCATATGGATGAAGAAGAAAAGAATGAAAAAAAAATAGTTGGTTGGCTGCATAGATTCAAATATCCACAAATGTAAATTACCCGTTGA
The DNA here is from genome assembly GCA_031365785.1 of Flavisolibacter sp. Classification (GTDB taxonomy): domain Bacteria; phylum Bacteroidota; class Bacteroidia; order Chitinophagales; family Chitinophagaceae; genus Flavisolibacter. The sequence goes on from JANLYU010000330.1 coordinate 10,530, forward strand.
AGTTCCTCACTAAAGAAGTAAATCTGTCTATTTTTATTGTTGGAAAATCAGTACATATCCATTATTTTTACTCCTATTAAAAAACTACATCAAAACTGAATTATGAGAAAAATGCACCTGGTTGCTCTTACCTTACTGGCATTTATTTTTATAGCAGGTTGTACCAAAGAAGGCCCACAAGGACCCCAGGGTACAACTGGTCTTCAAGGTCCTCCCGGTGCTAATGGTGGAGCGGGTGCAGCAGGTCCAGCTGGAACAGCTAATGTCATTTACTCCAGCTGGTTTGCCACTACCACACTCACATGGGCTGACTCCACACATGCTGATTTCGGAACCATCAGCAGGGGTAACAGGGCTGCGCCTGGTGTTACCACTGCAGTGATTGATAACGGGGTAGTGCTTACTTATTTCAGAAGCGCCTCTTCCGGAACCACTACTTTACCTTATACATTTGGTTCGACTGCTAATCTCCGTCAATATGGTTTTATCTTGAAACAGGGCACCATTACTTATTATGCAGCCAACCTTTCCACGAATACTGCCACTGGTGTTGTTCCAGTTGGTGAATTCCGTTATGTAATCATTCCGGGAAGCGTAGCTGGTTCAAGGACCATGAGTACTGCCAATAATTTTACCCCACAGCAATTACAGTCCATGTCGTATACGCAGGTAGCTCAATTGTACCATTTACCTGACAACGGCTCTAACTAATAAAACAAGACCGGTTGATCAGCAGCCGGTTTTTTTTTGCAAAGTCATCTCTATTCATCAATGAGATGAGAGCAACAAGCCCAGTAAGCAATCGCCTGATTATCTTTACAAGGATGTCTCAGCCAATGACAATTAGTTTCACGTACAATAAGAAACAGGTTTTGCAAGCTTTACGTTACCATTTTTTGAGTAAGCTTGAAATCAGGGTGATGATCATTGTAGTCAATGTATTTGCCTTACTATCTGCAGTGCTTTTTTATTTTCAAAAAATCCTGCCATTTGCATTTCTTGCAGGTTCATTTTTATGGTTTGCCCTCATGATTGTTTTTTGGTTTGTTCTGCCTGGTATTGTTTACAGCAGGGCAGCTACATTCAAAGATCATTTCACCATGAATTTTGAAGAACAAAACTTTACGGTAGGAAATGAAAGGGGATCGCGTTCCTTCGCATGGGAAGCACTCAGTAATTTTTTAGAAACGCCCCACTTTTTTCATTTGTATTTCGACAACAGATCATTTTTTCTCGTACCAAAGAATGGTTTTACAGGCAGTGAGGAGGTGTATGAATTCAGAAAATTGCTGAAAGAAAAGATCAAAAGATGATTACAGTTCTTTTTCCATCAGGTAATGCGAAATGGTAATTTCCTGGAATTCCTTACCCAGTGTTTTGTACCCCATTTTTTCATAGAAACCCAAGGCGTTTTTACGCGCATGCATGGTAATGGTTTTGTAACCCCTGTCGCGGGCCAGGTTTTCAGCGAACTGCATCAGTGCTTTACCGATCCCTTTTCCCTGAAGATCATTGATCACGGCCATCTGCCGCAGCCTTACAGTTTCCGGATCTTCTTCCACCAGCATACAGCACCCAAGCATCTGCTCATCTTCATATGCCGCTATGTGCAAATTATTTTTCTCTTTTTCCAGTTCTTCGTTGGTGAAATTGAGGCCTAGTGGTTTGCGTAAAACATCATCGCGCAGTTTTAGCATTTGATGATATTCAGCCGTTCCGTGATCAATTATTTTCAGCGCCATGCCCGTTCCTATTGTGTGGTTGAATTTACAATTATCTGGTCACCCAGCAAATTGGAAATTTTTATTGGGCCATCCACCCAACTGCTATAAAAGGTCTTGCGTTTGATGGAGAAATGATCAAAATGTTATTTCATTCAAAATCTTATATTTTTGCACCACTATAACCAAACTTTTACAAAATGTCAGACATTGCAGCAAGAGTAAAAAAGATCATTGTAGACAAATTAGGCGTTGATGAAGCAGAAGTTACGAATGAGGCTTCTTTTACCAATGATTTGGGTGCCGACTCTTTAGACACCGTTGAGCTTATTATGGAATTTGAGAAGGAGTTCAACATTTCAATTCCCGATGAGCAGGCTGAAACCATTACTACGGTAGGTCAGGCTGTTTCGTATCTGGAAGAACATGCCAAATAAATTATCAAGCCCGGTCTTCACGAAATATAAATATTCCGCCTTCTTTTTGCTCCTGCATAATAGAAGGCGGTTTTATCTTACATAAAATTATTCCTAAGGATGCAGCTAAAGCGTGTAGTTATAACCGGAATGGGTGCCATTACACCACTTGGGAATTCAATAACCGAATATTGGAACAACCTAAGGAATGGAGTCAGTGGGTGTGACGTGATCACTAATTTCGATGCATCCAAATTCAAAACAAGATTTGCCTGCGAAATTAAAAATTTTGATCCTGTAAATTACCTGGAAAAAAAAGAAGCACGCAAGCTGGACAGGTTTACACAAACTGCAGTGGTAGCCAGTGACCAGGCGGTGCTGGATGCCGGCATCGGCCATGATAAAGTCAATGCAGACAGGGTAGGTGTGGTTTTCGCCAGTGGAATCGGTGGATTGATTACTTTCCAGGAAGAAGTGGTCAATTTCGCTAAAGGCGATGGTACGCCCCGGTTCAATCCGTTCTTCATTCCCAAAATGATCCTGGATATAGCGGCCGGTCATATCTCTATGCGTCATGGTTTCAGGGGACCGAATTTCGCAGTAGTCAGTGCCTGCGCCTCAGCCACCAACGCCATGATGGAATCCTTTAACCTGATCCGGTTGGGAAAAGCAGATATTATCGTTACCGGTGGTGCTGAAAGTGTGGTTAGTGAAGCCGGTGTGGGTGGGTTCAATGCCATGAAAGCGTTGAGCGAAAGAAATGACGATCCCAAAACAGCATCCCGTCCATACGACAAAGACCGTGACGGTTTTGTGATGGGAGAGGCAGCGGGTGTGCTGATATTTGAAGACCTCGATCATGCCATAAAGCGCGGTGCAAAGATCTACTGCGAAGTAGCAGGAGCAGGTGCCACTGCAGACGCCCACCACATCACTGCTCCTCATCCTGACGGGTTGGGTGCTAAAAATGTAATGTTGCAGGCACTCGAAGATGCTGGTATGCAAACCACCGATATCGATTATATTAATACGCATGGTACCTCAACACCTTTGGGAGATATTGCTGAAGTAAAAGCGATTACTTCTGTTTTCGGCGCTCATGCATATGAACTCAATATCAGTTCCACTAAATCCATGACAGGACATTGCCTCGGTGCAGCAGGTGTCATTGAAGGAATAGCCTGCATCATGGCTGTACAAAATGATATCGTACCTCCCACCATCAATCATTTCACGGATGATCCTGAACTGGATCCAAAACTGAACTTTACATTCTGGAAAGCACAACACCGGACAGTGGATGCAGCGCTTAGCAATACATTTGGTTTTGGCGGCCATAACGCATGCATCATCTTCAAAAAATATGTGGCCTGATAGAAATCAAATTTTCTCCATGCTGAAAAAAGTTGTAGTTTAAAATCCGTGGATTTTTGGAAATCATTCTATAAAAAACATACAGACCCTTCTTTTAAAAAGCAATTGAAGGGACTTCTAGGTTATTCACCAGGTAATACTTCACTGTATAAAACTTCTCTCACCCATCGTTCCGTAAAAGATACTATTGACGAAAATAATGAACGCCTTGAATACCTTGGTGATGCCATTCTCAGCGCCTTGGTTGCAGATTACCTTTTCAAACGGTATCCTTATAAAGAAGAAGGATTTCTTACAGAAATGAGAAGTAAGATGGTCAACCGGCAGCAGCTCAATGACATTGCGGTGAAAATGGGACTAAAAAAGATCACCGTATATAATAAGTCTGATGCCTCGCTGAAGTCAAGCCAGATTTTTGGCAATACACTGGAAGCACTTGTGGGTGCTATTTATCTGGATCTCGGTTATAAGAAAACCTCAAAATGGGTCAATGACAAAATAGTAATCCCGCATATGTTTGTGGAAGACCTCGAAATCCTGGAGATCAACCATAAGAACAAATTATATGGCTGGGCCAATAAGAATGGCAAGCACCTTGAATTTGAAACCTTACAGGAACAAATGGAAAATGGAAGGAGGTTGTTTACCATTGGCGCTGTCATCAATGGAAAAGTGATCGCCCATGGCAAAGCCTTTAATAAAAAAGATGCCTCTCAGATTGCTGCACAGCTGGCAGTAGAAAAACTTGGAATCGTCAATTCTGATTCACCTGATATAGGCTGATCAATTCTCGAATATAATTCGGTAAATCACCCCTCTTTTATCATCACTAACCAGCAGGGCGCCATCCGGTGCTACTTCTATATCCACAGGCCTTCCGGAAACTTTATTATTGTTATCTAACCACCCGGAGGCGAACGGAATATATTGAACAGCCTTATTTTTATCCAGTCTCACCAGCATCACGCGGTAACCAATAGGTGTTGTCCTGTTCCAGCTTCCATGTTCTGCAATAAAAATCTGGTTTTTATATTCCGGCAGAAACATATTCCCAGTATAAAAGCGCATACCCAGTGCTGCTACATGTGGTCCCAGTTTGAGTGCAGGCGCACTATAGTCCGAACAGTTTTTACCTTCTCCAAAATAAGGATCGGGAAGATCACCCTGGTGACAATATGGAAAACCGAAATGCATGCCTGAAATAGGTGCTACATTCAGTTCATCAGCAGGAACATCATCTCCCATATTATCCCGCCCGTTGTCTGTGAACCACAATGCACCAGTGGCAGGGTTCCAGTCAAAGCCTACTGTATTTCGAATCCCTTTTGCAAAGATTTCAAAACCGGTTCCATCAGCATTCATCCGGGTGATGGAGGCATACACAGGATTTTTTTCTTCACATACATTGCAGGGTGCTCCGACAGGAACATATAATTTTCCATCTGGTCCAAACGCGATGAATTTCCAACCATGATGCCGGTCTTTGGGAAACTTGTCATATATCACCTGGTAGGCAGGCGGATTGGACAGATGCGTTTCTATGTTATCAAAACGAAGGATGCGATCGATCTCGGCTACATACAAATTTCCATCCTTATAAGCAACCCCATTTGGTGAATTCAATCCTGTTGCGATGGTATAGACACTGTCTGCCACGCCATTTTGGTCTTTGTCAACCACTGCGTATACCGCATTACCTCCCATGCTTCCCACAAAAAGGGTATTGTTTTTTCCCTGGCACATGCTGCGCGCATGGGGCACCTCTGCGAACACACTGATCCTGAAACCAGGAGGTAAACTGATCTTGTCCAGGTCATATTTTTTAAAGAGGCCCGCTGGCGAGTTCATCGTATCAGTGGAGGTACTGGAAGTTT
>JANLYU010000460.1:0-11911 GCA_031365785.1 Flavisolibacter sp.
ATGAGCGGGTTTTTTGTTTTTATTCAATGGCCGGAAACTCCTTCAAATCAGCCGGCAAAAAGGTTATTTACTAAGGTTACTATAGGCTGACAATCAACACGGGTATTTTTAATTTGTGCCTTACTGATTCTATGGTTTCTCCATATAACCAGTCCTTAACACCGCTGTGTCCATGGGCTCCGATCACCAGAAGGTCGGCATCTGATTCTTTCACCAATCTCGGTATCTCCTTTTGCCTGTTGTGAAAACCAAGCTGACAGTCTGCTTCAAAACCTTTAGCCTGCAGGTAACGCACATATTCATCCAGTTTTTCCTGATCTTTCCTGGTCTCAAAATCATCGGCTTCTGTTCCCAGCATTTTAGCAGATGCACTTTCTACAATATGAATCACCGTGATGTGTGTATCTACATTTGCTTGTTTCATGGCATGGGCTATCAGTTTCGTGTCACGGCTGCTTAAGTCCAGTGCTACTGCAATTCGCTTGTAAGCTGGCAATTTGATATCTTCCAAAACAGGCGGACCGGAATGCACCTCCAATAATACTTTTTTTGTTTTTTTACTCATCAGGGGGTAAAGGATGGCTATCATCAGTAAAATGAGAAAAATTAAACCCCCGAGTACAATGATGACTTTCCAGAATACATGCCCGCTATTATGAAAGTAACTGGTAGCCTGTTCCGTGACCATCCTGATATTGAGATAAACCAGTACGGCAGCAATCAGCCATGCCAGCACCTGCACATAAGGCTTGATGCGGTAAGCTCCCATGGTTTTTTTATCACTTACAAAGTGAATCAGTGGAATGACAGCAAAACCCAACTGAAGGCTTAGGATGACCTGGCTGAGTACAAGCAGGCTGTTGATGTCTTTTTCTCCATTAATAAGAATGATGATGACGGCTGGGGTGATCGCCACCAACCTTGTCAGGAGCCTCCTCATCCACGGGTTAATGCGCAGGCTCAAATATCCCTCCATCACTATTTGACCAGCCAGTGTACCTGTAATTGTGGAGCTTTGTCCGGATGCGATCAATGCAATGGCAAAGAGGTAAGGTGCCCATTTGGATCCCAACATTGGTTCCAGCAAACGGTGGGCATCCTTGATTTCTGCCACATCAGTACGGCCTGCACTATAAAATACGGAAGCTGCCAGGATCAAAATGGCCGCATTGACAAAGAAAGCGAGGTTCAGTGCGATACTGCTATCAATGAAATTGAGTTTGAGGGCCCTTTTGATTCCCTGGTCATCGCGCCTGATTTTACGGGTTTGCACCAAAGCCGAATGCAGGTAGAGGTTGTGGGGCATGACAGTGGCACCTATAATGGAGATAGCAATGTATAAAGCTGCTTTTCCCGGAATAGTGGGCACAAAGCCTTTCAAAACTTCTCCCATCGGTGGTTTGGCCAGGAGGATTTCTACCAGGAAAGAAAATCCAATAATGGCTACCAGGCAAATAATGAAGGCTTCCATTTTTCGCATGCCCAGTCTTTGAAGGAGCAACAGCAAAAAAGTATCAAATAATGTGATGAGAACTGCCCATAATAAGGGGATGCCGGTGAGTAATTGTATGCCTATGGCCATGCCCAGCACCTCAGCGAGGTCGCAGGCAGCAATGGCCACTTCCGCCAGGGCATAAAATCCATAATTGACATATTTGGGATAGGTTTCCCTGTTGGCCTGGGCAAGGTCGCGCCCCCGAACGATACCCAATCTGGCGGACAAACTTTGGAGGAGAAGCGCCATCAGATTGCTCATCAGCAACACCCAAATCAACTGGTATCCAAACTGGCTTCCTCCTGCCAGATCCGTAGCCCAGTTGCCTGGATCCATATAACCCACGCTGACCAGGTAAGCTGGCCCGAAAAAAGAAAGAACCCGTTTCCAAACAGGCTTGGTAGTACTGGTGGTATCTACACTTCCGTGGACTTCACTGAGAGAATGGTAACTAGATGCCTTGTTCATATGATACAAAAATATTTTTGGCCAGTTGTTCACTGATCGTAAAAGAGGACTGTTTTATCTTTATTTCAAGAGAATGATCAAAGTCAAAATGTTTTTTTACTTCCAGACGCGTTCCGATACCGATATTCCGGTGCTGCAATAATTCAAGCATTTCTTCAGACTGGTTGGTCACCTGGCATACTTCGGCGGTATGATGAAAGGGGAGCAGCAGCAGTGGGATTTTATTTACATTTTTAATTTTCCCCCTGCTGTCTGGTATAGGGTCTCCATGGGGATCAAATGATGGAAAGCCAAGGAATTCATCGAGCCTGTCGATGAGCTGCCTGCTGCTTACGTGCTCCAGTTCTTCTGCAATAGAATGCACTTCATTCCAGTTGAACTTCAGCTTTTCAGATAAAAAAAATTCCCATAACCGGTGTCTACGAATGATGAACAGCGCAATTTTCTTTCCTTCAGGGCTGAGTGAAAAGCCATAGTAAGGTTTGTAATTCAACAATTTTTTTCCACTTAGCTTTTTCATCATATCGGTAACGGAAGCTGCTTTAGTCTGCAGTTTCTCAGCCAGCACATTCGTGGTTACAGTGCCTGCCTCTAGCTGAAGATGGTAAATAGCCTTCAGATAATTTTCTTCACTAATTGTATAATTCAAGCAGGCCTAATTTAAAATTTAGACAAATCTAAAATATATTTGAAATCTATCCTATTTAATTAACATGAACGGTTTTTCTTACTTTGGTAGAAATATTTCCTATGTTTCGACCCTGGCTTGTTTTCTTTTGCCTGGCCATGATAGCCTGTAAGGATAAAAAACCACAAGATTCTGAAAAAGGATTTTCTTTTGAGAATTTTACAAGTCATTTCAAAAAGCTATCGCTTCCTTATCAATTATCAGATACAGGGCTGCTGCGAAACATGGATACGGTTTCCATCCGGGTGACGAACTTTGCCACCCTCATTTCAGATAGTATTAAAACCAGGTTATTCGGAAAGGGGGGAAAGACGAGGTACATGCCAATTGGATATTTTACCAGTCCGGATCATCTGAATTTTTACCTGGTTAAAGCACAGTCCGGGAACCGCAAGGCTGTAATTCTGTTGGCCTTCATCAATGATCAGTATGGAGGGTTGATACCCTTCCTGGTCCCGGACATGGATCCTACTACTTCACAGGTGAGCATGATCGACCGGTCATTCAGCATTCAGAGAAATGTGTTTCAGAAAAAACCGGGCAATTTAACGGGAGAAGGAAAGGAAGTATATGATTTTGATTCTCAGGAGAAAAAGTTTTCCCTGATACTTACCAACCCACTCAACAACCGCGTGGTAGCAACGAACCCGATCGATACTTTTTCCCGAAGACACAAGTTTTCCGGCGACTATGTAAAAGACAGGAAAAATTTAATTTCTATCCGTGATGGGCGCAATCCCAATCAGCTGCTGATGTATATCCGCCTTGATAAAAATAATGGTGGTTGCACCGGCGAAATGAAGGGTGACCTTCTTTTGACCTCATCCACTACCGCTATATATCGGCAGGGAGGTGATCCATGTGTACTGTCTTTGAGATTTACACCCTCCTCCCTGGTGATCCGTGAAGATGAAGGATGCGGATCGCATCGTGGCCTCGATTGTTTATTTGAAGGAAGTTTTACGCGTAAAAAAGAAAGTAAAATAAGAAAGGTGGCCAAAAAGAAATAATTCTGAATTTATTGTGTAATTACTACACCTTGTTTTTTATTCTTTACTTTGCGCAGCCATAAACCACAAGCAATGGATTTTAAAGCCTTTAAAGTTCCTTACCCCCTGGATGAACGTTACTCAAAAAGCGTGGCCTATTTTTCCATGGAATTTGCCATCCATCAGCCGTTGAAGATTTATAGTGGCGGTCTGGGGTTTTTATCCGGTTCGCATCTACGAAGTGCTTTCGAATTGAGACAAAACCTGATCGGGATCGGCATTCTCTGGAAATACGGATATTATGATCAGACGCGCAATCAGGATCAGACCTTACAGGTAACCTGGATGGAAAAAATCTATAGTTTTTTGGAAGATACAGGCATCAAGTTTGAAATCACCATCCATGAACATCCGGTATGGGTAAAGGTCATGTACCTGGCCCCTCATATCTTTAACAGTGCTCCTCTTTTTCTTCTTACAACTGATATTCCGGAGAACGATTATATTTCCCAAACCATTTCTCACCGTCTTTATGATGCCAACGTGGCTACCAAAGTGGCGCAATTTATTTTACTTGGTATTGGCGGTGCCAAATTGCTGGACGAAATTGGATTTAACCCCGAAGTCTATCACCTGAATGAAGCACACGGAGTGTCTGCAGCCTTTTACCTGTACCAGAAGTTCAACAGGAATATCCAGGAAGTCAGGAAACGATTGGTTTTCACTACTCATACTCCCGAAGAAGCTGGGAACGAAAAGCACGACATTTTCCTATGCCATAAAATGAGTTATTTCTGCGGGTTGACCGTAGAAGAAACAAAACAGCTGACAGGCATCACCGATGACCAGTTCAATCATTCACTGGCTGCCCTTCGATTTGCTAGGATAGCCAATGGAGTGTCTCAGTTGCATGGAGAGGTTTCAAGACACATGTGGCAGAAATACAATGACATCTGCCCCATTCTTTCCATTACCAATGCACAAAACTGGCGCTATTGGGCAGACAAACAATTATACCGATCAAGGGAAGATGGGAATGACGAAATTTTTGACGACCGTAAGAAATGGATGAAAAAACGGGCTTTTGATTTGGTTGCCGACCAGACAGGAAAAATATTTGATCCTAATGTATTTACTATAGTTTGGGCAAGGCGTTTTGCAGGATATAAACGCGCCAGCCTGATTACTTCTGATAAAGAAAGGTTTGAAGCCTTGTTGTCCAACACCAGGTTTCCGGTGCAGATCATCTGGGCGGGCAAACCATACCCTGTTGACTACCCGGCAATTTCAGAATTCAACCTGCTGGTCAACCTCAGCAAGAACTATAAAAATGTAGCTGTGCTGATCGGTTATGAACTCGGACTTTCAAAACGTTTGAAACAGGCAGCTGACTGTTGGCTCAATAACCCGCGTGTACCTCGTGAAGCTTCCGGCACCAGCGGTATGACGGCAGCTATGAATGGAGCTGTTAATTTTTCAACGGACGATGGCTGGATACCCGAATTCATTCACCATGGCAATAATGGATTTGTGGTACCTCCTGCAGACTATTCGAACATGACGGTGGTGGAGCAGGACAAGTACGATCTTGATCAGTTGTATGAACTATTGAACAACGAAATACTTCCGCTTTATTATGAGGATTATAATACCTGGCGTCAGATAGTAAAAAATGGAATGCGCGACGTGCAAATACAGTTTGACAGCAACAGGATGGCTGAGGAATATTACCTGTTACTGTACCTGCGTGAATTTGTTCCTACCAGGTCCAGGCAGGCAGTGGACGATATTGCCCATTAATCAATAATGCAGGTCTTCCAATTGAGCCTTGTCGCTGAACTCAATGAACTCAGGAAAACGATTTTTCTATTTCTTGTACTGAATAAGCACCCGGAAAAAATTCGGTTAGTCTTTGAATGACACTTTCTACAACAGCGTCCGGACAGGAGGCCCCGCTGGTAATCAGCACAGTTGCCGGTGAGGTAGTGGGAAGGTAGGGTGAGGTGATGATTTCTGCCGCCTGGTGAAGGTCGTAATGCAATATCGTTTGTGGTGAAAGTAATTTTTCTTCATGATTGATAAAATAGGTGGGCAACCTGCCAACGCATAATTCTACCAGGTGGGAGGTATTGGAAGAATTGTATCCACCTACTACAATGGCAAGGTCGGCCTGTATTTGAAGCATACCCTTTACTGCACTTTGATTATCGTGTGTAGCATAACAAAGCGTATCCCTGGTGTCGGCAAAATGTTCTGTGATTGTTTTTTCATCTAAATGAAATTTCTCCATCATCGTATTTCTGATCAGGTCAGCAATGGCTTGTGTATCGCTGGCTAGCATGGTGGTTTGATTCACCACACCTACCCGGTCAAGGTGTTTTTCTACATCAAAACCTTCCGAATACTGGCCCTGGAAAAATGTATAAAATTCATCAGCAGGTTTTTTACCTTTCATAAACTCAATGAGTTTTTCAGTTTGTTCCATGTCTTTTACTACCACTGAGGGCGCACCTTCCGCTGCATGTGAAAAGGTGGCTCTGGTTTCTTCGTGGTTGGGCTTTCCATGGATCACAATGGTGTAATGATCCTTCGCAATAGCCTCACTCCTGTTCCATACTTTTTCTACGAATGGACAGGTAGTATTATAAGATTCCATGCTTATACCGATTTCCCTTAATTTATTTTCTATTGAACGGGTGGTTCCAAAAGCGGGTATCAATACTATATCCTCCGGACTGAGTGAATCAAACGGAATCAGCTGGTGTCCTTCATTGTCCTGTAAGAACTGCACTCCGCTTTGTTTCAGATCGGCATTTACCTGAGGATTGTGAATCATTTCACTCAATAGAAAAATGCGTTTGCCCGGATGTTCATCGATTGTCCGGAAGGCTATATCAATCGCGTTTTCAACACCATAACAAAAACCAAAATGCCTGGCCAGATAAATTTTCAGGGGACCGAAATTTAGTACCGTGGGAGTGAAGTCGCGCTTCATTTTGTCGGCTTCCCGGCGCTTTTTCTTGATGGCTGAAATCAGCGGGCTTCTGTAAACTATAGGAACATCAAAGCTTTTCATTCAACTGCAAATTTAAGACTAAGAGCCGGAAGCTTCTTTTTATAAAGGCTAAATCTGTGTTGGAATGCGTTCCTTAAACGAAGTGGGTATGTGGTAGAGATGCCCAGGGGAGAATGGGGTTTCCCAACGGAAGCAGTCGAGGTAAATTATTTTTAAATGTCTCTTTCTTTTTTGCGTGCTTACACTAGCTTAGAAGGATGGATAGTAAGAAAACCTGGATCAATCAAACGAATATCTATGAAGTCAATCTGAGGCAATATACACCGGAAGGAACCATCGCCTCGTTTCAATACCATCTGCCAAGATTGAGGGATATGGGCGTAGAAACACTTTGGTTCATGCCCATTACTCCTATATCGCAAAAAAATAAAAAAGGAAGCCTGGGCAGTTATTATGCCTGTTCAGATTACTGTTCAGTGAATCCGGAATTTGGAACTCTTGAGGATTTTAAAGCCATAATTTCTGAGGCTCACCGTTTGGGAATGAAAGTGATCATGGACTGGGTGGCCAATCATACGGGGTGGGACCATACCTGGACCCTGCAACATCCGGAATGGTATGAAAAGGACGAAAATACTGCTGACTTCAAAAGAGCTTCAGGAATGGATGATATTATTGAACTGGACTTTAGAAATACTCAAATGCGAATGGCAATGATCGATGCCATGATGTTCTGGGTGAAGGAATGTGATATTGATGGCTTCCGGTGTGACCTTGCTTTTTGGGTGGAACTGGATTTCTGGTTGCAAGCCATTCCCCTCATGAACCAAATCAAGCCTTTGTTCTGGCTGGCGGAATCAGATCCCCTGGATTTTCCCGATTTGATGCAGGTTTTTGATGCGGCATACAGCTGGAAATGGATGCATCAAACAGAAGCATTCTCTCAGAATAAATGCGCGCTTGAAGAGTTAATTGCATTGCTGGAGCAATACCAGCATGCCCCTGGTCGGGTTACCTGGTTTACATCCAACCATGATGAAAACAGCTGGAATGGTTCAGAATACGAAAAGTATGGAGAAGCAGCCCTGCTGCTCGCTGTATTCAGTTGCACATGGCTAGGTATTCCGCTGGTATATAGCGGGCAGGAACTACCTAACCACAAACGTCTGGCATTTTTTGAAAAAGATGTAATTGATTGGACAGGAACTTATGCGCTTCATGACTTTTACAAAACACTGTTACAGCTCCATAGTTCTCAACCCGCATTATCAGCAGATAGCGATTTATTTCGCATCCACACTTCGTCAGATAGACAGATTTTAGGGTACGTTAGAAAAAGAGCTCATCATATGGTGGTAGTATTGCTAAATTTCAGTAACCGGCAGGTTCGTTTTGACCTCCAGGCCGAATGGATCAAAGGTATTTTTAATGAAATTTTTACTGATACACGCCGCGATTTTACGCGGCAAAAAGGATTTGAAATCGAGCCGTGGTCCTACCTGGTCTTTGTTAATTCCTGATATGAATTCAAATCAGTGGTAAAAAATGCGCATTAAAAAAACCTGCATAGCAGGTTTTTTTAATTTGGGGAAAGCAATTATTTCTTTAATAAAAGCGCATAGGTAAATGATTCACCACTATCATAATAAACTCCAGTGATCCTCACGGTTCCACTTTGATTCTGTAAAATATTATTCAGGTCCTCCACAGAATTGACTTCTACTTCTGCATCTCTGGTGATCACTGAAGTAATAATGAAACCTTTTTCCACTCTTGCATTTTTCAAAATGCCTTCTTCGAAAACTTTATTTACCAGCACGCCTCCGTTGATGTTGAATTTTGACGCTTTGGCTCTGTCAAGGGTAATCAAATCTCCACCGAGTTTGGTGGCAGCGGTGAAAGTGATTACATCAGTCTTTTTTTTTAAAATAACATTTACGGTAAATTCTTTACCGCTTCTTACATAACTAACCGGAACTTTATCGCCGGGCCGGAATCCTGCAATTTGCGCACTCATTTGAATACCGGAAACCACAGTGGCTCCATTCACCCTTGTAATGACGTCACCTTTTCTGATACCTGCGGCTGATGCGCCACCTTCAGAGGCGACATCTGATACATACACCCCTTCCACGTTGGCGGGTATTCCAAGATTTTTAATTTGTTCTTCGGGCATGTCGTCGGTAGTAAAATAATTGATGCCCAGGTACCCTCGCTGAACATCACCAAACTGGATGATGTCATTAACTATTTTCTTGATAATGTTCACCGGAATGGCAAAAGAATATCCTGCATAGGTTCCTGTGGGGGCCAGGATGGCAGAGTTGATGCCAATCAGCTCACCATTGGTGTTAATCAAGGCACCTCCACTATTTCCCTGGTTTACAGCAGCATCCGTCTGAATGAAAGATTCAATGGGAGTATCGCCCCTGTTGGTCTGCCTGCTGTTGATGCCAATACTTCTGCCAGTGGCAGATATGATTCCTGCAGTGACCGTAGTTTCGAGGGTAAGAGGATACCCAACTGCCAGCACCCATTGACCGAGTTGAATATTGTCGGAATTTCCATACACCATGTACGGGAGTTTGCTCCCATCTACCTTTAGTACGGCAATATCACTGTTAGGATCCCGGCCAATGACCCTGGCCTTGTATACTTTTCTGTCATGTAGAGTAACTGTGATCTCATCCGCTACGCCACCGTTATCATTCGAAATAACATGGTTATTGGTAACAATGTATCCATCTTCACTAATGATAACGCCACTTCCAGAGGCCCTCTGTTCAGGAATAATAGAAGGCCCAAAACCAGGGCTACCGAAGAACTGATCAAAAAAATCATCCATATCTTTCCGGGGAAGGTTATTGGAAACTTTTCTGGCAGGAATTTTTGTTTTGATGTGAACTACTGCAGGAACTGCTGACTTGGCAGCTTTTGTAAAATCTACTGGTTCAGCAGGCCCACCTGATTTACCTTCAAAAAAACCTGCGTAGTTCACAGGAAGTTTATCAGTGATTTGTCCAACAATTACAGGTTGGCTGGTATGATACTTATTGTACAGTGCTACGCTTCCTAGAGCAGAAGCTGAGCTAATGAGGATCATTAAAAATATTTGTTTCCCTTTCATGTTCTGTTAATTTGAATAGGTTTTCAATAACGTGTCAAATTACGTGCCTTGTCACAACAAAATAACGTAATGGCAGGTCTTCTTGCAAACCCGTCATCCAGTTTAACATTAAATTTACGAAGACCTTAGTAGACATTCCTTGTAAAAGACCAATTATAAACTTTTCAGGAATTGGATGGTATCCATTCCGTCAGCAAAATCAAAGATACCAGGATGTTGTGTTTTTCCAAATGCGGTATCCATTCTCCCCACGACACATTGTATTTGTTCATCTTTGCGGAGCCCCTCCAGTAAAGGAAGTTCTTCTTTATACAATTCATAATTCAGCTGGCTGATCCTTGAAAAAAATGATTTTTCCTCCACCAGAATCAGGGCAGGTGAAGACATGTAATACTGGTTATTGATGATATGAACGGCAAGATTGTAATCATAGTTATTCCTGTATTTATTGTGATCAGCCAGATAGTCGTATTTTTTGAAAGACCGTAGCAAAGGAATAAATTCATAGTGTTCAGGAACATAAATCTTGGTAACATTCCGACAGCCCAGACCAAAATATTGAAAAATATCATTTGCCAGTTTTTCTCTTTCTTCTTCACTTTCACTGCCATTTAAAACCGCTACAGAAGTTCTGTTCTTACGAATAATGCTTGGATATTTGTTAAAATAATATTCGAAATAACGGGCTGAATTATTGCTACCGGTTGCAATATAAGCCTGGCAATCAGGTATGCGTTCTGAAATACTGAAATATTGGGCGGAACGCTTATCCCAGGCTATCATCATTGTTACTATATGTTTGATCAGCGCCTGATCTTTTGAAGAAGGTTTTATTCGTGCAGATTGCCCGCTGATAAAGACGCACATCAGGTCATGAAATCCTACCAGAGGAATATTCCCTGCCATTACTATTCCTATATTTTTTGGCGATTCATTTCCAGAAGGAATTTGATAATATTCTGTAAGTCCATCCAATAATTCCGGTTTCAAAAAATTCTGGTAGATACTCTCAGAAGCCAGTGATATAAAAGCTGGAATAAACCAGGGATTTTCCAAGTTGGCACTTTCTTGAGCCTCCTGCCACGAAGGGACGTCGGAGGCCATGTAATTCCCCAGTCTTATTAGTAACGCTTTTCTTTGCTGTAAATTCATGCGTCCCTTTATTTGTACAAATGTCGCTTGCAAATTGATCGCGAACCTTATTTTTAAACATCTGTCCGTTTTTCAATCCTGGGCTTTAATTTTGCTTCTCCTATCCATGTTTTTCAAACATTTATTATGGCCATCAAAATAACGGAAGAATGTATTAATTGCGGGGCATGTGAGCCCGAATGCCCAAACAACGCTATTTATGAAGGAGGTGTGGAATGGGCTATAGCGGATGGCACTACCGTAAAAGGACCCTACATGCTGGTGGATGGAACGCCAGTGGATGCAGACAAAAGGAATGCTCCTATTGCCGTAGATACCTACTATATTGTTCCAAGTAAGTGTACCGAATGCCAGGGTTTCCATGAAGAACCACAGTGCGCCGCAGTATGTCCGGTGGATTGTTGTGTTCCGGATGAAATGTATAAGGAAACTGTAGATGAGCTTTTGGGGAAAAAAGAAAAGCTGCATTTATAAATTTTGTAACTTTAAGTATCCGTAAGGGTGCAGCTCCGGCTGCTAATTAAGCAGGTGATATTTCCTGTATTAAAAGGTGAAGGATGAATAATCTTCACCTTTTTCCATTTTAAAAAACTTCTAATTTTCCATGCAGGGATTCGTTTAATTTTAAGATGTATCAATACCATTTTATTCAGGCAGACCTGAGCACTTACTTTTGAAACAGCTGTTCTATATTCATTCCTTCTGCTATTTTTGTTGCCCATGAAAATTTCTTTCGACAATACGGAATATGCATTCGCTCATAAATCGAATAAAGAACTGAAGCAGGAAGTTTTTCTTTTTCAGGCTATGGCTCAACCCTGGCTGGTGAAATTAGGAACTAGGCTTGCTCCCTGGAGCATCCAACTAGGTTTGCCGGTAAATGGACTAATCAGGAGCACCATATTCACGCAATTTGTGGGTGGGGAATCCCTGGAGGAAACCATTCCTGTTTCTAAAAAGCTCAGCCAGTATGGTG
>JANLYU010000183.1:0-4542 GCA_031365785.1 Flavisolibacter sp.
CAATCTTTTTACAAGATTTTCTGCCATTACACAAAAGATGGGTATCTATCCAACATTTGATTCCGCATCAAGCATCAAACACCTTACTGAACTTTGGAAAGTTCAAAGCCTGACAGGTTTGAGCGACTACGCCGCCAGGGCTCAGGATTACCTGAGTACACTGGCAGACCGTTACAAACGTATTGCAGAAAGAATGAAAGAACCGGAAGTAGTGAAATTGGCCTGGCTGGTATCATGACCTTTTACGGACAACTGCTGCATTCCAAACACTTAATCGTGAGGTTTTGCGAACGGCAGCCAGCTCATCACATCACCTATTAACAAGTAAGTATAATTAAGCATAATATTACCAATGGATAATTTTAGAAAAACGATTAACGGTATTGATTTTAGTTTTCAGGGAGTTATGGAAGGCACCAATGAAGTGTGCAAGGTTACCGCGGAAAACCAGCGGTTCAAAATGACCATAGACGAGCAGGGCAATTGGGAAATCAGGCAACAGGTACCCCGCTGGATCAAGGAACTGGAAGAAGAGTTGGGCAAATCCATAGATGAAGCAAATATTACATTATAGTTGCTACCTAGCCTGATGCGAATTCAAAATTCTAAAAGGCGATATACAGAAGAAGTGATGCATCATTTCAATCCCTGCTATTCTCAGAATAACAAAGCCTAAATAAAACTTTAGGTTCGTATCATTCACCTCATCCATGAATGAGTTTAAACAAGCTTATCTTGATCCAAATTGTGTTACATGCTACTCAACTTATCCAAAGGTTTTGATTTCAACAGGGAAGATGCAGCTTATCATGTTGATTATTTATTTACTAAAGAAAAAAAGGAAGAACCCTCCACAGGGGATGAGCTTTTCCTGATTATGCATGTGTCTGTAAACCAGTCCGCCCAAAAGACTCATAAGGTGAAAAAACCAACTTCCACATTGTACCAGTCCAATGAAGAGATTGAAAATATGATTAAGTCTGAAACTTTTGCCTTTTCCGATCAATAATATTACAGTCAATAATAAAAATGGCTAGCCCCCTCATACAGCTCCATGACTCCTGCTTGCTTCCTGAAAGGATCATCATTAGTCAATGCCACATATATAAATTCTTTGTTTGATTCGAAGGTCATTAAGAAAATATTTGCAGCTTTATTAGTACTTGAAAATTTTTTGTTGCAAATTTGTTCGCAAGTGTAGTTACACTCCATCTCCTCTCCTTAGAAGGGCCATACCTAAAATCTTCCCGAAAGCCTCCAATGGTCTCTGATTAACATCGGCATTCGCCGCTGAATGGTTCATTTTTAACTACAAATAAAGGCCCCATGAAAAAGTTGATTAGTTTTCTGATGTTTGTCATCATTCTTTCCTCCTGTACCAAAAGTACCCAGGTCCTCTCCACAAAAACTGCAGTTGATTTTAGTTTCCGATGCCCAAGATGTGAAAGACCTGAAATCGTTTTTACGGGTGAATCTTTTGGTGATGTCACGACCATCACAGACAATACCACGATCAGTCTGAGGAATGACCAGCAATACACGGTCAGGTTCAAACTCCTGGAACAAAGGTGCAGTTCGGGTGAAATCATTCTGAACGGAACTTCTTCCAGCGAAGTCAATTTTTGGCTGGGGAGTTTCCCCGCTATGGCTGAGAAACAACATGTCAACCTGGAATCCAACTATACTGTTGTTGTTTTGGGAGAATAATTGAACAGATGTCTTTGCTGCCGGTCATGTGAATGAGCTTACTTTGTATGTCCATTCAACAAGAAATGATGAACGATGGAAGTAGTCAGTTTGAAAGACCGGTTTTCCGCACTCAGTAATTTACCAAGGTTCTTCCAACTCGTTTGGCAGACCAGTGCATCATTGACACTTCTCAATGGTCTGCTCCGGTTGATGCGTTCAGCTGTTCCGGTAAGCCTTTTATATGTAGCAAAACTGATCATTGACCAGGTAGTGTTACTAAGTCACAGTCCTGCAAATACACCGCATGTATTTTTATGGGAGCTTATCGCCATTGAATTTGGAATTGCATTATTCTCTGATGCTCTTGGAAGGGTCACCTCGCTGGTAGATGGTTTGCTGGGCGACCTTTTTGCCAATCATACTTCCATCCGCATCATGAAGCACGCGGCTACGCTCGACCTAGACCAGTTTGAAGATTCCGTTTTTTATGATAAGCTGGAAAGGGCACGTCAACAAACAACCGGACGGACCATTTTATTATCGCAGATAATGAGCCAGGTGCAGGATCTGATTACGATGATTTTTTTAGCCGCCGGCCTAATTGCTTTCAACCCATGGCTGATTGGATTACTTTTTCTGGCGGTACTTCCCGCGTTTGTAAGCGAATCATATTTCAATGACCGTAGTTATACATTGAACCGCAGACAAACACCTGAACGAAGAGAACTGGATTACATCAGGTATGTTGGCGCCAGTGATGAAACAGCCAAGGAAGTAAAAATTTTCAACTTGTCGGGTTTTTTTATCGACCGTTTTACTTTACTGTCTAAAAAATTTTATAACGATAATAAAAAATTGTCTTTAAGGCGCGCATCATGGGGCATTTTGTTTTCGATGCTCGGTAGCATGGGATCTTATGTTGCTTATGTTTTCATTATTGTTAAAGCTATATCTGGAAAACTGTCTATTGGCGACCTCACTTTTCTGGCCGGATCATTCCGTCAGCTACGTGCACAAATGGAAGGCTTATTGTATCGTTTCACCACTATTTCACAGGGCGCCATATTTCTTAAAGATTTTTTTGATTTTTTCGACATTCGTCCTAAAATAACAGCCTCTGTACAAGCACGGTCATTTCCCAAAAACATACAGCAGGGTTTTGTATTTGAGAATGTTGGATTCCGTTATTCCAATTCGGATCAATGGGCCAACAGGAATTTGAATTTTACTTTGAAAGTGGGTGAAAAACTGGCTCTGGTGGGTGAGAACGGGGCAGGGAAAACCACCCTGGTTAAATTGCTTGCCCGTTTGTACGATCCTTCGGAAGGACGCATTTTACTGGATGGATATGATCTCCGAGAATATGACCTGGATTCTTTACGCAAGCAGATCGGTGTTATTTTCCAGGATTTTTTAAAATACCAGTTGTCTGTGTCGCAAAACATTGCAGCAGGCAATATTGCAGAAAAAGAAAATGAACCACTGATCATCGCATCTGCGCGACAAAGCCTGGCGGATGCCGTTGTGCAAAGACTGCCTGGCAAATATGCTCAGCCGCTGGGGAAGCGCTTCAATCAGGGTGTGGAACTATCGGGAG
The DNA here is from genome assembly GCA_031365785.1 of Flavisolibacter sp. Lineage (GTDB taxonomy): Bacteria > Bacteroidota > Bacteroidia > Chitinophagales > Chitinophagaceae > Flavisolibacter. The sequence continues at coordinate 3,287 of JANLYU010000183.1, forward strand.
GCGAATGGCAGAAAATCGCACTGGCACGGGCTTACATGAAAGAAGCACAATTGCTGATCCTTGATGAACCCACTGCAGCCCTGGATGCACGGGCTGAATATGGAGTGTTCCAACGCTTTGCAGAGCTCACTAAAGGAAAGACGGCAGTGTTGATCTCCCACCGTTTTTCAACTGTGAGAATGGCAGATCGTATCCTTGTGCTGGACAAAGGAAGCTTGCTGGAATCCGGAAGTCATGAAGCCCTGTTGGAAAAGAATGGAAGGTATGCAGAACTTTTCCGTTTACAGGCAATGGGGTATCAGTAGAGTCAGCAGCAGGCATCGAATATCGAATTATGCCGGGTATTTACAATACCATTTGTACCTGCAGGCGCTCCAAAGTTTTCTCTGCGTCTTCCGTAAAACCAGGATGAACTTTTGAAGTCTGCACTACAGTACTTCGGGTAGCAGTAAGCCACCGGAAACGGGAAGCCAAATCAAGGGCTGCAATGGGCCCGCCACCCGGATCGCCATGACATATTTTTTCAAACGACTGCAGGTGTTCTTCTACTTCCCTGCAGTCCATATCACCACAAAAGGTGCGGAGTCTTTCCCGGTGGAGCGTATGCCTGCACTTCAGGAATTTTAATTCCCGGCAATAAAGTACCACACCCACGTTAATGAATTCTTCGCGCTCCACTTTTGGCACCACGCGGATCACTGCGTATTCAAACAAGATCTTTTCTGGCATGCTGGGCTTCATTTACAAAGTTGAGCGAATGCGATAGTCGGTTCCATAAAAACTGTTCATAAACTTTTCTGATTTCATCAATTGATGAGGATTCAGTGACCAACCATTCTTCAGGTATCAAAGAAACAATGAAATGGATTTGTTCCTCGTCAAGTAGGGCATGAAATGCCTGATTTACATATTCCAGTTCGCCGGCCCATGGCAATAAAACATGATCTTTTACCTGGGCAAAAGGCCGTACACTATGTTCCTCCCAATTGGTCCACGAATGATGGAAGTAGAATGCTGCACCATGATCTATCAGCCACAATTCTTTATGCCACATCAGCATATTGGTATTGCGTGCAGTTCTGTCTACATTGGTAATGAAGCAATCAAGCCAAACGATCTGGGAGGCCATGATGGGATCAATGGCTGTTACCGAAGGGTCGAAACTGATGGCGCCGGATAAATAATGAAGACCGATGTTGAGGCCTGCACTGGCTTTAAGCAGGTCCTGTATCTCCTCGTCGGGTTCTGTTCTTCCA
>JANLYU010000470.1:0-3941 GCA_031365785.1 Flavisolibacter sp.
GCTGTCACTACTTTTGTGAGCCAGTCGGCTACCCAGATTGTTGTAAAAGTTCCTACTGGTGTATTAAAAGGCAAATTGACCTTTGCCGTATTGAATTCAACGCTCACAGTGCAATCACCAACTGATTTATTAATTAATGGAGGACTTCCGCCTCTTGCAGATTTTCCATTCCCTATTTATACTGATGCTTTACAAAATACTTTCCAGGATTGGTCCTATACAGATATACATGATTTTAACAGCACCGCGAACGTTCGGCAGGGTACAAAATCTATCAGGGCTGTATATGGAGGTAATGGTTACCAGGGTTTAACCTTCCATGCCGGTACTGCTGCTTCCACTGCTGGTTATACAAAGCTTGAATTTTCTGTCTTTGGTGAAACGGGTACAGCTGGTAAAACACTGAACATAGTGGTTAATGGTAATTATGCAAGCCCGGGCCAGGTTACCATTGTGGGTGGTGAGTGGACCACTTACAGTCTGCTTCTATCAGGTTTGGGCAGCCCGGCAACGATCAATGAAATTGTTCTCCAAAGTGGTGGTTTTACAGGCGTTGTAAATATTGATCATGTAGGATTGAGGTAATGATTGTGTGAGCTGGTCGATTACTTAGCCTATCACCATTTCCAGAAGTATTTATTCTATTAATTGCCTTGGTGATATTTTTTTGATAGAACATTGAATACAGGTATGATCAATCCAGTTATTGGCTTTAGCTGAGTAAGTGCCAGTTGACAGGTAAGTTATTACTTGAGATAAATTTATTTTCCTCCCATGCAGAAATTATTAAAATATTCTTTTTTTGTACTAATCGTTTTTGCATTTTCCTGTAAAAAACCACACCTTGATCCGGTCAATACAGGAGGCGGAAATACTGGTGGTGGATTCCAGCCAGCCATTGATCCACCGATTGAAAACACTATTGGTTTTTTCCTCGATAACTGGTCACCTAAAAATTTTACTACACCAGCCTATATAGATACGGCTGTACCTTCCTCCAATGCCTCTGTATTTATTACGATCGATGCTTCAAAAATTATAACTAAAGTTCCTTCATCAGTATTTGGACAAAACTCGAATATATGGATGACGCAATTGGTAACAGAAACTCCGTTGATGAACCATATAAAGAATTTAAAGCCAAACATCATTCGTTTCCCTGGGGGAAGTATCAGCGATGTATTTTTCTGGAATGCGCCACCTAATCAAAAGCCTGCTGATGCACCGGCAACATTATTGGATGCAAATGGTATAGAATCTGCTGCTGGCTACTGGTATGGCAAAAATCCTGATTCGTGGACGCTTTCTGTTGACAATTATTACAACATGCTGCTGCAAACCGGCAATGAAGGAATGATTACCGTTAATTATGGTTATGCGAGATATGGTACGGGTCCCAATCCTGTAGCACAAGCCGCACACCTGGCAGCCGACTGGGTTCGTTATGATAATGGTCGCACTAAATATTGGGAAATAGGTAATGAATCTAATGGTACCTGGGAAACAGGATACAGGATCAATACGGCCACTAACCAGGATGGGCAACCCAACATCATCACGGGTTCACTATATGGACAGCATGCAAGGGTTTTTATGGATTCCATGCGAAAAGCAGCAGTAGAGATTGGCAAAACAATTTATGTAGGCATTTATCTTTTGGAAAAAAAGCCTGAATCATGGCAGACACCTACCGACCAGACGTGGAATACGGGTGTGCTGAGCCAGAATGCCAATAAAGCTGACTATTATGTGATTCATAGTTATTATACACCTTACCAGCAAAATTCATCTGCTGATGTGATACTTGCCACAGCCAGTGACAATACCACGGCGATGATGAACTATGTAAAACCGTTCCTTACCAATACTGGTTCCACCATCAAGCCTATTGCCATGAATGAATGGAATATTGTAGCACAGGGTTCCAGGCAACAGGTTTCATTTATTAATGGCATGCATGCGGCTATCCTGTTAGGCGAAAGTCTCAAAAATAAATATGGCATGACGAGCCGATGGGATTTTGCCAACGGTTGGGATAATGGAAATGACCATGGTCTCTTCAATATAGGGGATGAGCCGGGTGGTGTTAGCAAGTGGAATCCACGTCCTGCATTTTACTATATGTACTATTTCCAGAAAATGATTGGTGACCGTTTACTTCAGACATCCACGATCGGCAGTGTACTATCTTATGCTTCCTCATTTACATCAGGAGAAAAGGGTGTGATCCTGGTGAACAAAAATAATGCAGCTCAGACTGTGTTGGTTTCATTGGAAAATGCAAAACCGGGCAGTCGTTTTTTTTGGTATACACTTACAGGTGGGACGGATAATGGAGAGTTTTCAGGAAAGGTATTTATCAATGGCAAAGGTCCAACAGAAACAAGCGGGGGACCTTCTACAGAATACACCACCCTAAAACCTTATTCTGCATCAACCACTGGTGGAATTAAAGTGGGTATGCCTGCACGGTCGGTGGTGTACATGGTGATAGATAAGTAATGAAAAGGGGTATTTAATGAATGCGTGTTAGTAAATATCACGTGAATTTTATGGTCATTGTCATCCCTGTAGATGTCAACTAATTCGGTAACAGATTTTTAAATGTCACCGGTATATTATTGATTCCCTGGTGATGTCTTTCATGATTATAATAATACAGGTACTGTATTAGTTCTTCTTTGAGTTCTTCTTCAGAATTGTAAAAGGTTTCCCTTAACATATCATCTTCAATCGTTCTCCAGAACCTTTCTACTTTTCCATTGGTCTGGGGACGGTAAGGACGGATATAGCGGTGCGTAATGCCCAGTTCCAGCAACATTCTTTCAAAGGGATGATAAAGTTTGCTTGCGGAAGCCTTGCTTCCAAATTCTGCACCATTGTCTGTGAGCACTTCTTCAAATCGGATCTGGTAATGATCAGAAAGAATATTCAGGCACCTCAGTGCAGTAAACATCACACTGATGGCCTTTGTATCATTGACGACCTCCGCCCAGGCGATACGGGTACAGTCATCTACCACACAGAGCAGGTACCTTTTTTTACTCTGGTCCCTGACCACAGCCTTGCTTAAATGATGCAGGTCTATGTGTCCCAGCTGGCCGGCTCTTTCCTTGATGATTTTTCTTTTAATTTCTTTCATACCCTTACTCAGGCGGTTGACTCCACTTCTTTTTAAAATATTATATACCCCGGAGGGAGATGGGGTCTGATCATGAAGTGAAGGCTTTAAAATGTTACAGATCTCATAGCGGTTATTGCCCTTCTCTCTTAAAGCTAAAACCTTTTGCTCAATATCTTCAAGTGGCCTTCTGCTCTTATACCTGGGACCTCTTCGGTGAGGAAGCAGGTCCTGTTCACTTCCTGATTGTTTATAGCGATTGTAATACTTTAAAAAGCTTCTGCGATCCGTGTCATTTGAAAGATAAAATTCTTTGGCAAAGCGAAACTTGGGATGAGTATGCGACTTTACCATCTCATACTCCCTTATTAAAAACCTGTATTTCTCCAAATAATTTCGCTCTAATGTCTTGTCGTGGGTGTTATGGCGCATACCAAAAACTACGATTTTTGTCCCCGAATTACCTAACACTTACAATCCCGACGAAGGAGGGATCTGAGGCTAAGTAATTGAATGAATCAAGAATCAATCAGGTGGCCACGACCCTAAGAACTCTTTATTCATGAATTCCATTCCTGGGTTGAAGTCCTGAATTAATTTCAATTTCTTTTCCCTTCTCCACTTCTTGATCTCTTTTTCTCTTGCGATCGCACGATCTATGTATAGATGATGTTCGTAAAAAAGTAAATAATAAACATGGTACCGAAAAGCAAAAGAACTGCACATCCCTCTCCCTGTCCAATGCTCAAGAATTCTTCTTTCCAGATGATTGGTTACTCCAGTGTATAAAACTGTTTTATTCAGATTCGTCAAAATGTAA
>JANLYU010000186.1:0-3016 GCA_031365785.1 Flavisolibacter sp.
CAGGTTACAACGGCCAAAAGAAAAATCACGAGTGAGGACATTGACGCGTTTGCTGCCCTAAGCGGAGACCATTTTTACGCGCATAAAAAACAAACTGATTTTACCAGAACCATGTTCGAGCAACAGGTAGCACATGGGTATTTTATACTCAGCGCGGCAGCGGGATTATTTGTAGATGGCAGCGAGCTGGGACCCGTGCTGTTGAATTACGGAATCGATGAACTGCGCTTTACCAAGCCTGTCTATCCTGGTTCGGAGTTAACGGTTCGATTTACTTGCAAGGAAAAATTACCCCAGGATCCAAAAGAAGAAAATGACATTCCAAAAGGAATTGTTAAGTGGCTGGTGGAAATGTTAGATGAAACGGGCGAGCATGTGGGCATCGCTACTATTCTTACCATGGTTAGAAAACACCATTCCTGATTCGGTTATAATTACCATAGAAAGTCCCTTCGCCCAGGATCCCTGTAACACTTTGTTACGGGATCTCCATTGACTTAAATGGTTCTACTACAAGGTGCCATAGGCCTCAAAAATAGTAACCCAGGTTCCTGTTTTTCCACGGTTTCCATCAATCTCAAACTTACAGGCTAAGGAGTAGAACAGTTAATTAACTTTAGAGAATATCTTGTGAGATAGAATGAAATCGTGTAATAAAGATATCCTGCATTGTGAGCGCTTCAGCTTGAAAAAACAAGTTTATGTCAAAAGATATTATCAACGGATATGTAACCACCGAAACGCATCAGGGTATCACCACTATTGAATTTTTTCACCCGCAAAGTAACTCCCTGCCGCAATGGATCCTCCAGGACCTTGCCACGGAAATCCATGATGCAGGGGCAGACAAAGAAACAAAGGTTATCATCATCCGTTCCGGTGGCGATAAAGCATTTTGCGCCGGTGCTTCCTTTGATGAACTCTCCAGGATCGATACTGAAAAAAAAGGATTTGAATTCTTCAATGGTTTTTCCAGCGTGATCAATGCCATCCGAAAATGTCCCAAATTCATTATTGGAAGGGTGCATGGCAAATGCGTGGGTGGAGGTGTTGGCCTTGCCAGTGCATTGGATTATGCCATTGCCGTGGAAGGCGCTGAAGTGCGGTTGAGCGAACTGGCTATTGGCATTGGTCCATTTGTAGTGGGGCCTGCCGTACAACGAAAAATCGGGCTCTCTTCATTTTCACAACTTTCCATTGATGCCACCATGTGGCGCAATGCCGACTGGGCGCGAAGGAAGGGACTTTATGCTGAGCTTCATGCCACCATTGAAAACATGGATGAATCTATTCACCGCCTGTCCAACCAGTTGGCGCACTCCAGTGCGGAAGCTATGTTAGAGATGAAAAAAATGCTTTGGCAGGGAACAGAAGACTGGGATACGCTGTTGCCCTCGCGTGCGGAGATCAGCGGCCGCCTGGTGCTCAGTGAATTTTCCAAAGAAGCCATTGCCAAATTCAAATCAAAGGGGTAAAAAATAAATGACATTAAAATAAAGTTCAATGGTCATTGCTACATTCCCTTCATGCTGCTTCTATCAATTATGTTTTTACTGCTACATATACAAACCACCGTCTACACTGATGACCTGTCCGGTGATGTAGGAGCTAAGGTCAGAGGCCAGGAAAAGGGTGGCATTGGCCACATCTTCAGTAGTACCAAACCGCCCCAATGGAATGCCTGACCGGTATTGGTCTGCCTGGGCTCCTTCTTTCAAATAAGAGGTCATGTCTGTTTCCACAAATCCGGGTGCGATTGCATTACAACGGATATTTCTGCTTCCCAACTCCTTGGCAACTGACTTGGTAAAACCAATGACGCCTGCCTTTGAGGCGGCATAACTTCCCTGACCCGCATTGCCCATTAGTCCAATGACAGAACTCATATTAATGATGCTACCCCTTTTTGCTTTCATCATGGGCCGGATCACCTGCTTGGTCATGTTGAACACACTTTTGAGATTGGTCTGTATCACATCGTCCCACTGTTCCTGTGTCATGCGCAACAATAAATTATCTTTCGAGATACCTGCATTGTTGACACAGATGTCAACTGCTCCAAATTCCTTTACCACCTCGTTGACAAAAATTTCGGACTGGGAGAAATCCCCTGCATTGCTTCTGTAGCATTTTGCCTTTACACCAAGACTGATTAATTTTTCCTGCAGGTCCACAGCTTTTTGAGCACTGCCTTCGCTGACATAAGTAAAGGCAATGTGTGCGCCTTCTTCAGCCAGTTTGATGGCAATGCCTTCTCCAATTCCACGCGCAGCCCCGGTCACAATTGCTATTTTGCCTTCCAGTAATTTCATATAATCTTTTCTAGGCAGCAAATGTACTTATTAAGCGTGTAGTAGTGAACCGGCAAAAGACTGCAAAAATGAATCGTGCGAGAAAATCAACCTTATGGAGCTAATCAAAATCAAAATCGATTATTTATTCATGCCTCCGTCATATGAATAACATCACCACCATAAAAGTAACCTGGCGGTAGATAAAAAGAATCATCAAATAAGTGAGTAAAAACAAAATTGATTTGAACAATGAAGCCAGATAGGATATTTCATAAAACCGTCTGAAGGCAACAACCAAAAATGTGATGATGATACATAAAATAACCGAACCATAATAGATATTATCACCTACATCCAGTTGAAATGGAAGGACCATCGACAATAGCATGATCAATAAGGGTAGAACGATAAAGTTAGACAATAGGAAAAAAGTGTTGAATTCAGTACTGAGTATAAAATGGTCGTAAAAATATTTTTCCTTCCTGCGGAAGATCAGGCTGAGTGAAAAGGCTGATAAGGGAAGCAATAACAACAATAATATTTTTGCAAATTTTGGTGAAATATGATCGAATTTTTCTGCCAGTGCTGCTTCCGTCATATGATGTTTCATCATTTTATGCCGTGCCAGATCAGTAGAATATTTAAGGTGCATATGCTGATTGTTACCAATGTGGCTGCTGAATGAAATATTCATTCCCTGCAGCAATGGGAATAGCAAATAG
>JANLYU010000003.1:0-3191 GCA_031365785.1 Flavisolibacter sp.
GGTCGCCTGTTCCGTGAATTCGGGATTGTAGTGGCGGGAGCAGTGTTGATTTCTGCCTTTGTTTCTTTGACACTAACGCCCGTTCTGAATGTTAAACTCAGTAAAAAAGATGTGCACAAGCATTCCTGGTTCTATACGAAAACAGAACCATTTTTCCGTGGAATGGAAAACGGTTATACGCGTTTACTTTCCCAATTCATGCGCTTACCATGGATGGCATTTGTCATTACTGTGATTTGCGGTGGCATGATTGTGCTCATTGGAAAAGACATTCCTTCTGAATTAGCGCCAATGGAAGACAGGAGCCAATTTCGTTTGCAGGTGTCTGCTCCTGAAGGAACAGCTTACGATTTTATGGATCGTTATATCAATAAACTGAGCAACTTCATGATCGATTCCATCCCGGAAAGAAATACGGTTTTATCCATGACTGCTCCAGGTTTTGCAAATGGTGCCACAAATACTGGTTTTGTAAGAGTGACACTGGTAGATCCCAAAGAAAGAAATCGTTCTCAAAAACAAATTGTCGACATGGTGAACCGCAACCTTCCCAAATTCAATGAAGGAAGGGCTTTCGCTATTGAAGAACAAACCATATCCGTGAACCGCAGGGGCGGACAACCAGTGCAGTTTGTACTTCAGAATAATGACTTTAACAAACTGATTCAGGTGTTGCCAAGGTTTTTGGAAGAAGCTAATAAAAGTACCGTACTACAAGGCGTGGATGCGGACCTCAAATTCAATAAACCAGAATTGCGGGTGAATGTTGACCGTTTGAAAGCTGCAGAACTGGGCGTGAGTATCCAGGATGTTTCACAGACTTTGCAATTGGCATTAAGCAACAGAAGGCTGGGTTATTTCACAAAAGAAGGAAAGCAGTACCAGGTGATGGGTCAGGTGGCCAGGAATGATCGCGATGACCCCTCAGATATCAAAGGATTGAATGTAAGAAACACACAGGGTCAAATGATAAGTTTGGATAACCTGGTGACCTTCGAAGAAGCCACTACGCCATCTAACATCTATCATTTCAACAGGTTTAAGTCTGCTACGATTTCTGCCGGACTTGCTCCCGGAAAAACAGTAGGAGATGGTATTGAAGAGATGAGAAAAATTGCCGGTAATTTACTGGACGATACTTTTTCTACCCAATTGTCCGGCTCATCCAGGGATTATGTGGAGAGTGGAAGTAATACCACTTTCGCCCTCTTCCTGGCATTGGGTCTTATTTTTCTGATCCTGGCCGCTCAATTTGAATCTTTTATCGATCCACTGATCATTATGCTTACAGTGCCGCTAGCCATTGCAGGTGCCTTACTGTCTTTATGGATCTTCGGTCAAACACTGAACATCTTTTCCCAGATCGGAATGATCATGCTCATTGGTCTGGTTACAAAAAATGGGATTCTTATCGTTGAATTCGCCAATAAGAACCGACTCCAGGGAATGTCTAGTAAGGAAGCAGCTATTTACGCAGCCAGTCAACGATTGCGACCTATTTTAATGACCAGTTTTGCCATGACGCTGGGAGCCTTGCCCATTGCTTTATCCTTGGGCGCTGCCGCTACCAGCAGGGTTCCATTGGGAATTGTCATTGTAGGTGGGATTATATTTTCATTGGTATTGACGCTTTTTGTTATACCCGCGATGTATTCCATGCTGTCTACAAAAAAGAAAAAAAGTGAATTGGATCAACTTGAAAACGAACCGGCAAAAAATGAAATGGTTCATGCGTAACGCGGGCCTTTTGAAGTTGATGGGTGGCCTTCTACTATCAGTAGGTTTTCATCAACACCTGTTTGCCCAGGATAGCCTGAGTATTGAAGAAGCGATTGCCACCTCATTGAGTAATAATTATGACATCCTTATATCCCGCCAGGATTCTGCTCCCATAGCGATCAACAATGATTACAGGAATGCAGTTTTCTTACCCACTATTAATGCCAGTTCCACTATACTTTTTAATCACAATGCTCAAAAACAAAGATTTACCGATGGATCCGATAGAAAACGCACCGGGATCCGTACGAGTAACTTTAATTCTGCCATCAATCTGAACTGGACCCTGTTTGACGGATTAAGGATGTTCATTCTAAGAGATCAACTGGATGTTGCCATCCGACAAGGTAACCTCACCATCAAAAACCAGGTGATCAGTTCTATTTCCGAGGTGATCAAAACTTATTATGACATCGTCAGGCAGAAACAGTTACTGAAAAATATCGAAGAACAAATGGGGCTGAGTGCTGACCGATTGCGACTCGCACAATATAAATTGGATATCGGAGCAGGGATCAGACCAGATGTGCTTCAGGCGCAAATTGATTACAATACGCAAAAAGCATTGCAGATCAATCAGCTTTCAGTGATTGACCAGCGAAAACAAACCCTGAACCGCCTGATGAACATTGCCCCGTCGGTCAATTACCAGGTAAGCGATACCATTATTGTCCGTAACGATCTCGTACTCGGAGATTTATTGAATAACATTACTGAAACGAGTCCGGCTTTGCAACTCGCCAGATCCAATATGGAACTCGCTTTCCTCGACGTTCGCGAAGCCAGAGCTGCCCGGTTACCTACACTTGCATTCACCTCTGCCTATAATTTTTCCAGAAATACAAATAACACTGTCATCAATCCAGTAGCACAGGCCTTATTCAGTTTGAATAAAGGTTTCAATTACGGACTCACAGCCAGTGTGCCCATATTTAACCGGTTTGCTGTAAAACAACAGATATTGCAAGCACAATTATCAGTACACTATTTACGCCTTCAACTGGATAACCAGCAGGCGATACTTCAAACCGATATACTGAATAACTATCGGTCCTACACGGCTCAACAGCAAATTGTAATGGTTCATGATTCGAGTGCTGTGCTGGCAAGAGAAAACTTACTGATCGAGCGCGAGCGTTACCGGTTAGGTGTAACTACCTTCATCGAATTAAGGCAGGCAGAGGAGAACCTTTCCAATGCCTTATATAATGCGATCACCACCCGTTATAACCTTAAAATTGCCGAAACAGAATTATTGAGACTGAAGGGAATATTGGTCAGATAGGTGTTGCCTGATGCATAATGAATACTTTAGCAATAAATTGATTGAATGACTGAACAGCAAATTCTTGTTGCGGTGATTATGGGCAGCGACAGTGACCTTTCCGTAATGCAGGCTGCCGCAGACATCC
>JANLYU010000006.1:0-2304 GCA_031365785.1 Flavisolibacter sp.
ATTACTGCTATATACTTCAAAGAAGGAACTTTTGTTAGGAAAGGTGCAATGCTGGTAAAATTGAATGATGCTGACCTTCAGGCACAAAAAAAGAAATTACTGGTGCAGTTAGAAGTAGCGCGTCAAAATGAAAACCGCTCCGGACAATTATTAAAAATACAGGGAATCAGTAAGCAGGATTATGAAACCTTGACCCTTCAGGTAAGTAATGTGCATGCCGATTTGTCCATCATTCAAACGCAAATTGAAAAAACAAATATCAGAGCTCCCTTCAGTGGAAAGTTAGGATTGCGCATGGTAAGTTTGGGTGCATTCGTAAATCCTTCCACCACACTGAGTACCATTAGTCAAACGGATCAGATGAGACTTGATTTTACCGTTCCAGAAAAATACATTCGTTTAATTGGTATAGGGCAGTTGGTTAATTTTCAGGTAGAGGGAAGGAATACGCCTTATACAGCAAGGGTTATGGCTACCGAATCCAACATTACACAGGATACCAGAACTTTACTCATACGTGCTGCGGTTCAGGGTAATTACCATGACCTGGTGCCTGGAAACTTTGCCAAAGTAAAATTAAATTTTGAACCAGATCAGAATGCCATCGTCATACCCACACAGGCCATCCTGCCACAGGCAAGGGGTAAAAAAGTTTATGTCTTTAGTAATGGCAAATCCAGGTTCGTAGAGGTCACCACCGGGCTGAGAGATTCTTCAACGGTTCAGATAACCAGCGGACTCAAAGCAGGTGATACCATACTTATAACCGGCCTTTTGACCCTCAAACCCGATGGACCTGTTTCCATTGGTAAAGTGATGAACGGTACAGGAGGTACTGAAAATAAAAATGAAGCCACACTTTCATCTGATTCAACCAAGCAAATACAATAATTCATCGAACCATTCCTAAGTAAACTGAGCTGAAAAAGTATGAATATTTCCGAATTAAGTTTGAGAAGGCCTGTACTAGCGATGGTGATGAACCTGGTGATCGTGGTTTTTGGCGTCATTGGATTTAAATTTCTTGGTGTCAGGGATTATCCGGCCATCGATCCTCCGAATATTAATGTCCGCACCTCTTACGGAGGTGCTAATCCGGATATTATAGAAACACAGATCACAGAGCCATTGGAAAAAGCGATCAATGGAATTGCGGGCATTAAAAATATTACTTCATCCAGCAATGCAGGTTCCAGCAACATCAATGTGGAATTTGACCTGGGTGTGGACCTGGAAGCGGCTGCGAATGATGTACGGGACAAAGTAGCGCAGGCTGCGCGTTCCCTTCCATCTGACCTGGAAGCTCCGCCTGTGGTATCCAAGGCAGATGCTTCTTCAGACCCCATTCTTTCTATGACCGTGCAGAGTAATACCAGAAATCAATTGGAAATATCTGAATGGGCTAATAACGTTCTGGTGGAAAGGGTGCAAACCATAAAGGGCGTGAGTGCGGTTCAGATATGGGGTGAAAGGCGCTACGCCATGCGCATTTGGTTTGATCCGGAAAAACTCACTGCTTATTCGCTCACACCGAGCGATGTTCAAAGTGCCCTGCTGAGGGAAAATGTGGAACTACCATCCGGAAAGATTTCAGGAAATGCTACTGAATTAACCGTACGCACTTTCGGACGTCTCAATACAGAAGAGGAATTCAACAATATCACCATCAAAAACATCCATGGTGCAGATATACGGGTCAAGGATATTGGAGAGGCTGTATTGGGCCCGGAAAATGAGGAATCACAATTACGTGAAAGCGGCATTCCGATGATCGCCCTGGCAATCATACCACAGCCAGGATCTAACTATGTCTCCATTTCCAATGAATTTTATAAAAGGTATGACCAGTTGAAAAAAGAAATGCCGAAGGATATCACGATGAACATCGCATTGGACCAGACGAAGTTTATCAAGAATTCCATATCGGAAGTGGAAGAAACCCTGCTGATTTCCATCCTGCTGGTAATCCTGATCATTTACCTGTTTTTCCGCGACTGGCTGATTGCCATACGTCCGCTGATTGATATACCCGTGTCTCTCATTGGCGCTTTCTTCATCATGTATATCTGTGGTTTTACCATTAACGTGCTTTCCCTGCTGGCAATCGTTCTGGCCACAGGACTGGTAGTTGATGACGGTATAGTAGTGACAGAAAATATTTATAAAAAAATGGAGCGCGGCATGAACAAGTGGCAAGCTGCCAAAGAAGGTTCCAAAGAAATTTATTTTGCGGTCATTGCCACTTCTATAACACTGGCTGTTGTGTTTCTGCCAATCATTTTTTTGGAAGGCTTTGTAGGTCGC
>JANLYU010000011.1:0-11772 GCA_031365785.1 Flavisolibacter sp.
AACCAGTTGGTAGCGCAGTGGATATATGAAGCGCTGGCAAAGGATGGAATCCTCAAATAAGCAACCAGTAGCGGCTCTTCTTTTCAACATCTGCCAACTATGATTAATTTTGAATGATGTTACGTATTGCAATCTTAGATCTCTATGAAGGCCAGGCTAACCAGGGCATGCGTTGCATCCGCCAACTGATCAACGAATGGAGCTCCTTCCATGGTGTTCCGGTACATTTTGATGAATTTGACGTGCGCAGGGAACACCAGGTACCCGACCTTTCCTATGATGTATTTATCTCCAGTGGTGGTCCGGGAAATCCACTGGAGAGTGAAGGGTCTGAATGGGAAAAGAATTATTTCAATTGGTTCTCACAAGTGGAGATCTGGAACAGGGATCAGGAACATACACCCAAAAAATTTATTTTTCTGATCTGTCATTCGTTTCAATTGGTTTGCCGTCATTTCGATGTAGGTGATATCAGTAAAAGGAAATCTACTGCCTTTGGTGTTTTTCCGGTGCATGTAACTCTGGAGGGTCAGCAAGATCCGGTATTTTCGGGCCTGAAGGATCCATTTTATGTTGTGGATAGCCGCGATTACCAGGTTACCCTTCCGGATTTCAACCGACTGAAAATGCTGGGTGCTGAAATATTATGTATTGAAAAATATAGGCCCCATGTACCTTATGCCCAGGCACTCATGGGAGTCAGGTTTAATGAATACATCGTGGGAACACAATTTCATCCGGAAGCTGATGCCAGTGGAATGAGCATGTATCTCCAAACTGAAGAGAAAAAAAAGATGGTGATTGAAAACCACGGAGAAATTAAATGGAAAAGCATGGTGGAGCAACTAAATGATCCTGAAAAAATCATGTGGACGTATGGGCATCTAATCCCCAATTTTCTAACCATGGCATATCAGAATTTGAAAGAGAAGATGGTTCAATGAAACTTCAGTAAGAAAAAGTATTTGATTATTCCCTCATTATTGAACCGTTATTAATTACTTGCCTGCCGGCAGCTTCATTACTCTTTACTCGATATTCGATATTCGTTATTCGTTATTCGATACCTGCCGGCAGGCCGGTTCCTTACTTCTTTCCACCTAGTGCCTTATTCACCAATTCAGCCGCTTCACTCAACTGAATGGCTGACTGAACTTTCAATCCACTTTCATCTATCAGTTTCTTGGCTTCTTCCGCATTGGTACCCTGCAGGCGCACAATGATGGGGATGGTGATATTGCCCATATTCTTATAAGCATCAATCACACCCTGTGCTACGCGATCGCAGCGAACGATACCTCCGAAAATATTGATCAGGATAGCTTTTACTTTTGGATCTTTCATAATGATTCGAAAGCCTGCCTCTACGGTTTGCGCGTTAGCGGTACCTCCCACATCAAGGAAGTTCGCCGGCTCTCCTCCACTGAGTTGGATCATATCCATCGTAGCCATTGCCAGTCCTGCGCCGTTGACCATGCATCCAACATTTCCATCAAGTTTTACAAAGTTCAAATTGAATTTCCCTGCTTCCACCTCTGTAGGATCTTCTTCATTCACATCTCTAAGGCTGGCCAGGTCGGGGTGGCGCATCAGGGAATTATCGTCCAATCCCATCTTGCAATCTACCGCTACGATTTTATCATCAGAGGCTTTAAACAGCGGGTTGATCTCCAACATCGAACAATCCAGGCCCAAATAGGCATTGTAAAGATTGGTCAGAAACCGCACCATGTTCTTAAAGGCATCACCTTTTACACCCAGATTGAACGAGATTTTTCTGGCCTGATAAGGCTGCAATCCACCTCCCGTAGCCACCCACTCACGGAAAATTTTATCAGGTGTTTTGTGCGCCACTTCTTCAATATCCATACCGCCTTCTGTGCTGTACATGATTACATTCTCACCTTTGGTACGGTCCAAAAGAATCGATAAGTAAAATTCTTTGCGCTCACTGGGTCCATCATAATACATATCCTGCGCTATCAGCAACTTGTTGACCACCTTACCAGCCTCGCCTGTTTGAATGGTTACCAAGGTTCCACCCAGGATTTTCTGGGATACTTCCGTTACTTCATCCAGCGTTTTCACCACCTTCACTCCATTCATTCCGGTCTCCTTTACTTTTCCTTTTCCTCTGCCGCCGGCATGTATTTGCGCCTTGATCACTGCAAATGGACTTCCAGATGTGGTTTTGATCTGCCGGTAAGCTTCTTCTGCTTCATGGGGTGTATTAACGGCGATTCCTTCCTGAACAGAAACACCATATTTTTTCAACAATTCCTTGGCCTGGTACTCGTGCAGATTCATGGGATCAATTTGCGGCAAAAATAGGGAGTAGTTGCTGATTATGGTTCCTGAATGTACGGACATGCGACCCTGACGGGTGGATGATAAACAAATCATTCCTTCGTGCCTGTTCCATTTATAAACCATATTACCTTCAGCCTTCACCACTTCCTCATGCGTTACGGTACCGTATTCATTCTGCTGCTCTTCATTTCCTGCCACCGGTATCGAATAATCCGCACTCCTCATCGCACTGCTCATCTTACTGGTACTGAATTTTACCAACTGGCTGCTCCCTTCACCTGGCAACAAAGAGATTCCCTGGTGATTCAGGAAATATTATATGGCAACCTGCCCGGATTTTTGAAAAAATTCAGGCCAGTAGAAGTAGTGGTCATTGATACTACAACCGGTAAAAAAATCAAAGCTATCTTTTACGTGGCACCCGATTACCTAAGCTTAGGCACTGATGATGACTGGGCAAGGATCAACATTACACCAAGGGCCGCTCAAAAAATAGCCGATACGCTTCATTGCTTCCTGCCCACCAGAAAAATGGTGGATGATATTTATAAATCCGCCTTAATCAAATTAGCACCAATACCCATGTTTGCATTTCGCGACAGCACACCTACCATGTACCAGCATCACCTGATCATTGAAGGACAACGCCGGAAACGTTCCGGTTTGATTGCTGGAATCAAAAAAGATGTGGTGATCAGCAGCAGCATTTCAAGAGATTCAAAACCCGACCGCGTAGCTATTTACGGGTGGCACCTCCTGAATGGAAAACCAATTCAGCCACTGTACACCGGACATGTTTTCTGGTGGGTGGACTATAGCCAGGGAATCAGATTGGTATACAGGAAAATAAAAGTTCAGCGGTCTTCTCACCAAAAGTACCAGTGGATGGATTATACAGATATATTGAAAGACGTGCAATTAAAAAAACTGATCTGCGATGAAGAATATTGTGATTTTTATAGATATCCATATTAACACCTGACGGCTATCTTTGTCAGGATGGACTTATTTCAAAAACTTACCGAAGCCACTAATTTTTTAAAACCCTATCATACCTCCCATGCAAAAGCAGGTGTGGTTCTCGGGAGCGGACTCGGAAATTTTGTTCAGGAAATCCAGGTGCAGCACGAAATTCCTTATGAACACATCCCTCATTTTCCTATTGCAACAGTGGAGGGACACCATGGCAAACTGATATTTGGTAGCATTTCAGGAAAACCAATTATCGCTATGTCGGGGCGCTTTCATTATTATGAAGGTTACAAGCCTGAAGATGTTGCCTTCCCGATAAGGGTGATGAAATTCCTGGGAATCGAAACCGTATTCATTTCCAATGCAGCTGGAGGCGTTCAGCCAGGTTTCAAAGTCGGCGACCTGATGATCATCACCGACCATATTTCCATGGCTACCATCAACCCTTTACTGGGCTCTAATGATGACCGCCTCGGACCACGTTTCCCGGATATGAGCGAACCTTACCACAAAGAACTGATCAGGAAAGCAAAACAAATCGCCGCGCAAAAAAACATTTCACTAAAAGAAGGTGTATACTTTGGAGTTACCGGCCCTACTTTCGAAACGCGTTCAGAATATAAAATGATACGGATACTTGGTGGCGATGCGGTAGGAATGAGTACGGTACAGGAAGTCATTGCCGCCGTACATGCGGGTATGCGCGTATTTGCCATGAGTGTGATCACAGATATTGGTATCCGTGATGATGATAATGTCATTACCCATGAGGAAGTGCTTCAGGCTGCACGGGAAGCAGAACCAAATTTTTCTACCATTTTCAGGGAACTGATTTCATCGCTTGATTAATTCCTGTCTTGAACAAAAAAAAAATACATAACGCCTTCCTGCTGGTAACGCTTTGTCTTTTCACAATTTTGGTTCAGGCACAGAAACCATCCAATGTATTAAGGGGTATGGGAAATAAATTCCCAACCTCGGGTGGGTCTTCCGGATCTGGTGGCGGCAATGACAGCCTGCGGGCAAGAAATAAATTTGAGGATAGTGTAACAGTAACTTTTTATTTCCTGGATTCATCCCGGGGATATAAGTACGACAGTTCCATCAATGATTTTACGAAGTGGTATCCGATTCCCTCTACTCACGTATATCTCGGTAATTCTGGTGTGGCCACTCATTCGATTTTATTTTCACCACTAGGAAAGGCAGGATGGGATCCAGGATTTCATGCGCTGGACGTATATAAATGGAAATTGGAAAACATTAAATTTTACAACACCACAAGGCCCTATACAGTGCTGGGATATATGCTGGCAAGCAGGGCCGAACAAATGATCGAGATCCTGCACACCCAGAATATCAGGCCAGGCTGGAACTTTTCCCTGAATTACCGGTTGATCAATTCACCTGGATTCTTCAGAAATCAGAAAACCAATCACAATAATTACCTCTTCACTTCCTGGTACCAGTCGCATTCAAAACGTTACAACAATTATTTTGCCCTGCTGGGCAATCAATTGCAGTCAGGTGAAAATGGTGGCATTACCAGCACGCGTGACCTGGATTCCATCGATTACGCCAAGGACAGGTTTTTAATTCCTACCCAGATCGGAGGTGACCCAGCTTATGGAACTGATTTTTTCAGTACCACCTTATATACCGGAAACCGGTACCGCGAATTCAATGTTCTGCTCCGGCAGCAGTTTGATTTCGGACGAAAGGATTCTGTGGTTACGGATTCAACCGTGATCCCACTATTTTTCCCTCGACTCCGTTTTGAACACACGTTTAAATCCGGTAAATATTCCTATCAGTTCAAGGATTTCAGTATCGCGGATATCAAGCAAAATAATGTGCCTGATTCTACCTGGTATAAAGACCATTACAATGTGATGATTCCTTATAGCCGGCAACTTCAATTCAGGGATCAGTGGAAAGAAATCAGCAACGACTTTTCCATCTATCAATTTCCTGATGCCACCAACCAGCATCAGTTTATCAAAGCAGGTGCTGAAATACAATTATTGCGTGGAAATTTTTATAAAGATTCCTTGTCCCTTCCTTCGGCCTCTCTGTATAATTTCATGGCACACGGTGAATATAGAAATCTTACAAAAAATAAAAAATGGGACCTGGTGGCTTTTGGAAAACTTTACCTGGGTGGATACAATTCAGGTGACTATCACGCTTTCCTTAGTCTTGAAAGATGGTTCAGTCAAAAAACCGGCAGTTTTCAACTTGGATTTGAAAATAGTAACCGGTCCCCTTCGTTTAATTTCGATGTAAGAAGCGGCTTTTATCTGGACCAGGGGAAAACATTCAATAAAGAAAATACCACGCATTTATTTGGTTCCGTTTTACTACAAAAGCTGAAGATGGGCCTGAGTGCTGACTACTATTTAATAGGCAATTATTTGTACCTGAAAAACTATTACTTGCTCGAGCAGGAAAAAACCATATTCAACGTGGTACGGATCAATGCGTACAAAACCTTTACTCTGGGAAAACACTGGAACCTGGTTTCCGAAGTTTATGTACAGCAAAAGACAGGAAATGTCAACCTGAATTTTCCAGCCCTGTATACCAGGAACAGGCTGATGTATGAGGGAAACCTGGGATTTAAAAATTTGAAAATTGCAATGGGTCTGGAAGCCCGTTACCATATTCCTTACAAGGCAGACAAATATTCTCCAGTACTTGGCCAGTTCTTTTACCAGGATTCGCTTACTATCAGCAACCTTCCTGATGTACATGCGTTTCTTCATTTCAGGATCAAAAGTTTCAAAGCCTATCTCAGAGCAGAAAATCTGAATACCGCACGATTGAAAGGAGGATTTAAATTCAATAATAACAATATGCTGGTGCCAGGTTATCCAACCCCTGGTCTACTGATCCGGTTTGGTGTACTCTGGAGTTTTGTCAATTAACCCATGAATGTTTTTCCATTTCATATGATCAATGTGAAGGAGCCTCAATTCAGAAATCGATCAAGGATTTTTTTTAGATACTGGCCACCTGAAAGAGCAACCCATTGCCAGGTAGTGGCCCAGCCTGGAATCTTTATTAAGGCCTACACCATACGAAATATCAACCTTGGTGTTATTCGATAAGGCATAGGTCAAGCCGGCATCAAAATTATGTTGCGGTGCAAACCCTCTTTGTAAAAAGCCGAATACCTCTACATATGCGTAAGTCTTTTTACCAAAATTAAAACCGGGAGTAAGCGTATACACCCAGGTAGGAATGCCACCCCATCTATCCAGTTCTGCCCCCACGTTATATCCCAGACCTATGTTATCTGAAAGTGTATGCTGCATGGCTAAAACAAAATCGGGTGACCAGTCTCTTTGTCTGAATTTCCGAGAGGACACATGTGGTATCGAGGAATGAATAAGAAAAGATGTTTTTGGCAGCCACCCTTTTTCTTCTATAAGGGCCAGTTTTACACCTAGTTTTACGGGTAGCAATCCAGTTATGACCTCACTTCCGTCTGGTACCAGTGGAAGCTTAACAGAAACCTCTTCTGTGATCAGCCGGAGTTCCAAACGTTTCAGCAACCCGTACTTTACCAGCATCGTGGGATGCACCAGTGTGGTCAATCCAGACCTGGTTTTCTCATAATTAAAACCGATTTCGGTCTGTAGCCATTTTTTTATCACTACCACAGGACTTTCTGTTTGGTCGGGTCTGTCGGTTTCCATTACGTTGGTCTGTTGGCATTGTGCGCCGGTGAAAGAACAGATGCCGACGACTATCCAACAAAGTCTTTCCCAAAAATTAGCCATGTTTGAAATTAATTTTAGGCTTGTCTAAATTAATTGAAATAAACAAGATCTCAAACTTCTTTTTCAAACAGGCAAAAACTGCCACCCACCCATTCCTTATCCTTGTTGTACCTCACACCGATCATTTTCCCTTTACTTAATCTGGCCAGGTTATTTGCAGCTATTGGCCGCTTCGCCCCTGGCTCCCAAAAATAAAAAAGACGGATTTCAACTTTGGCTGGTTCGTCAGG
This sequence comes from Flavisolibacter sp., assembly GCA_031365785.1. Lineage (GTDB taxonomy): Bacteria > Bacteroidota > Bacteroidia > Chitinophagales > Chitinophagaceae > Flavisolibacter. The sequence continues at coordinate 7,298 of JANLYU010000011.1, forward strand.
TGTAATTACAGCCGGCGCATAGTTGACCTTGCGCTGAAGGATCCAGTTCTCAGGGTCAGTAATGGCGGATACCTTTTTTTTGGTTACATCGATTATTACACCCTGACCCGCAAAAGAGAAAAGAGGCTTCACGACATAATTATCAAGATCGGAAGGAATGTCTACTTCAGAAAGAAAATTGGTTTCCGGAACAAACGGATGGCTGATAAAAGGAAGCGTAAATTTGCTGAGGCGATAAAACCAATTGGGATGAGGCACCCAAACCACATCAAGGTCCTCCTGAAATATTTTACCTTTTTCCTGAACTTCAGCGGTTTGCTGAAAGAGGTCATCGAAAATAACACGGTTATAAATTCTTTTGATGCGGGTTTTTTTACCCTCATTGAGGTAAAAAAGTAAATTTCCTTCTTTGATGATCTTAGTCAGGCAAACTGTTTTTATGCCCAGAAGCGCTTCAGTGGCGTGAAAGTCAACCCGTGTCTTCTGCAACTCCGGAAAAATTTCCAAAAGAATCACCTCTTCTGGATCCTCCCTGTCGATGATGATACGTTGAAGCAGGGCAGTATAGGAAGACCTGTTTAGTTGGTTGAGGTAATCACTATAGCCTTCGGGTGACCAGAAGTGATTACGATGCACCTCTGGAAGGAAAACCTCCCAAGCAAATAAACTGGGAAAGCCCTGCATCTCAATCAGCTGTGGTTCCAGCAAACCCTTTTCATTCAGGCATACGCCGAAATCAAAAACAATACAATGAGGGTGGTCATCTTCATGTGGAACCAGCAGGTGTTGCGGAATCGCCCTGGCACTTTGCTTTTTGTAGTCTGATGTACTAATGGTGTCGATGATGCTGTTACATGCAGAAAACATCTTTTCAGTAAATGACCAGGGTATAAAAACTGGCGTTTCTGCAATCCTGAAATCCAGCTGACCCGGAAAAACATGCTGAAGGTCATGAATATACTTCCCATATGCTTCCCTGCTAAACTTTTCATTATACAACCGGCGCAATTCAGGAACCATACAAATATTTATAGTTAAGTTAACAAATAAACCAGCTGTGTATTGATTTTATGTATTTAGGTTGGATAAGAAATAATACTGGATATCTATTACTAAAAACAACTTCATGCATAGTGTTTTTATCCGAACCGTTGCTAGAGGAAACAGCCACATTTTTTAGAATACATGGATCTGAACCTGGATCAATGAGCTCACGTTAAGAGTTCCGCTCCTGATACCAAACAAAACCCCAACTTTGTTAGGCAAAATTTAGGTATGCTCCATTCGAGAAAAGCTGCAATGAGTTTTATTTTTATTACCCTCCTTATTGATGTTACAGGGCTTGGAATTATCATTCCGGTTTTCCCGGAACTGATCGGAACCCTCACAGGAAGTAATATCAGCAGAGTATCTCAGTGGGGAGGATTATTAACGGTGGTGTATGCAGTAATGCAATTTTTCTGTGCACCCATTATTGGCAACCTTAGTGATAAATATGGCCGCAGACCTGTATTATTGGTTTCGCTTTTTGGTTTTGCAATAGATTATCTGTTTATGGCATTTGCTCCAACGATTGGATGGCTTTTTTTAAGCCGGATCATCGCTGGCATTACAGGAGCTTCATTCACTACCGCTTCTGCATACATCGCGGATGTAAGTACCAAGGAAACAAGGGCCCAGAACTTTGGATTGCTTGGAGCTGCTTTCGGTATCGGGTTTATTATTGGCCCTTCCCTCGGTGGGCTCCTCGCTGAATATGGTTTACGTGTTCCTTTTTATGTAGCTGCAGGTTGTTGCCTTCTCAATGCGTTGTATGGATATTTGGTACTGCCCGAATCCCTATCACTGGAAAACAGGCGTCCTTTCAATTGGAAAAGAGCCAATCCTTTGGGCTCACTGATGCATTTAAAAACCTATCCTGCTGTCATCGGTCTCATAGGATCTTTGGTGTTGGTTTACATTGCAGCGCATGCGTTGCAAAGTACATGGACTTATATCAACCTGGAGCGTTTTCACTGGTCAAAAAAATTGCTGGGATTATCATTGGGTGTGGTGGGGTTGATGACCATGATTGTTCAGGGAGGACTGATCCGTTTCATCAATCCAAAACTTGGCAATGAAAAAAGCGTATACATCGGACTGACAATTTATTCAATTGGAATGATGGCATTTGCTTTTGCCACGCAAAGCTGGATGATGTTTGCATTCATGGTTCCTTATTGTATGGGAGGCATCGCAGGACCGGCCCTGCAGGCTATTCTTTCGGGCCATGTTCCACCCAATGAACAGGGCGAATTGCAGGGCGCCCTCACCAGCATGATCAGTTTAACCTCAATTGTGGGTCCATTGGTAATGACCAATCTGTTTGCGTATTTCACAAGACCGGGAAAGCATTATCATTTTTCCGGAGCACCTTTTTTACTGGGTTCTGTTTTATTAATGGGTAGTGCAGTGATTGCTTTTTATGTGTTGAGAAAAGAAAAAGTTGTTTCCGTAGTCAACACCTGAAAATTGATTGTAAGAAATATTCAATAGCACCGGTTTCACCAACCATTCTTTAGTAACAGTAAATGCTAGTTGGAAAGTAAAAAGGATCTGCCTTCATCTAATCAACCTTGAAATAAAGAGATAAAAAAATCCCCCCCGAAGAAACGGAAGGGAGACAAGATGAGTCAGGTAAACCTGGCTTGTTAAGGTATTTCAACAGATACAAGATCTTCAAAAGATGGACTATTTTTCATAGGCTAACAATATCTTCAAAAAATTATGAGTCATTTTACAGAACGGGAGCCTACTAACAAATTTTAATCCAGAGTCGCATTAATCTGTTACTTTGCCCAAATTAGTTGACCAGGATCATGGAAACCTCCCTTGAAACGCCTATCAGGCTTGAAGAAATTATCATCAGAAAAATTGAAGAAAAAGATAACACTGCCATGGCGAGTGTTATTCGGAATACACTGAAAGAGTTCGGTGCCAACAAACAGGGTACTGTTTTTTTTGACAGGGGAACTGATTACATTTTTCAAACTTTTCGTCAAACACGTGGATCTGTTTATTATGTGGCTGAACATCTCGGTGTGATTCTGGGAGGTGGCGGAATTTTTCCCTCACAGGGTTTATCCTCTGATACATGCGAACTGGTAAAAATGTATCTCTTACCTTCTGCTAGAGGGATAGGCCTTGGCACAACACTGATTGAAAAGTGTCTTGAATTCGCTAAAAGTGAAAATTACAGGAATGTGTATCTGGAAACCATGCCTGAATTAAAACTGGCATTAAAGGTATATGAGCGTTTTGGTTTTTCTTACCTGGAGCACCAGATAGGAAATACCGGCCACTATGGTTGCGAGTTGTGGATGATGAAAAAACTGTAAAAGTAAGAGTGGATAGGATCATCATCAACATTCAGGTGCCACCAATATCGCAATCACTCGTTGCCTGACCCGTGACAATCAATTTCACCAACACGGATTCCCTATGGCATATCACTGCCCACCAATTCTGCTTCAAATACCGGACTGAATAAATAAATTTTCCTGGTATTGACTTCCACGCATCTGTATCTTTTACGTAATTTTTTTTCTTTCCTAAAAACTCTTCCGTCATGCGTTTGAAAGTGAGCGCCCTCGGAAATGGCTTCAATGAAAACTAGCGTAGAGGAAGATGGGTCATACTTTTTTAATATACGCAGTAGGTGTTCATCCGCACAACTGGATGCGGCCGGGTTATGAAGGGTTTCCATCAGGGCTTTTTTGATATCCAGTGGAAAAATATTTTTTTCAATGAATTGAGCGAGTAACTGACCAAATACGATTTTCCATTCCTTGCCATGAGCCGCTACTGTGTGGCCGTATTTTTCAAAGGTGAGCAGGTGCCCTAGTTCATGCAATAGGGTAATTAGAAATGAATATTGATTGAGATTGCCATTAATACTAATCCGGTGATTGCTGCCATGGGTGGGATGGCGGTAGTCTCCAAGAATACTTTTCCTTTCCTTTGCTATGGTGAGGTGTACGCGGTATTGCTGTAAAAAATCGTGCACGCCCTGGAAAGTCTGTGATGGAAGATATTCCTGTAACTGAGAAATGGGTGCTTCCTTTTTAGACATCTTTTCTTTTCTTAAGCAGTTTCATTAAAATACCCACCTCTAAAAAAGTATATACCAGATAAAGTGCCATGCAGGTAAACAAGGCAGGCTTATTGAGATTTTTTTTATAAAGGAAAATATATATAAAGGCAGCAATCATGCATATAAAAAGCTTCATCATGATGCTTCCGTAAACCGACCTGACAAAAACATAGGGATTGGAATGGTGAAGGCCACGCTGTGCCAGGAGAAAAGAAATCAGGGTGATTATAAAAAGAATGGCATTGCCCAGGATAAGGATTTCCTGGTCGGCGTTCCACCTCAACAAAATATTTTTTCCGCTTATCAGAAAAACATTCAGGAACGCAAAAAATAAAATAACAGG
>JANLYU010000017.1:0-2209 GCA_031365785.1 Flavisolibacter sp.
CGACCATTTTCGGATTTATTATCCTGGCACGAAATCAGGATAAAAAGGGTAAGAACAGCTACTAAAACAAGATTCACTTTGAACATACAGGAATGGTATATTAGGTTTATTTTTTAAGGTTGTAAATATTTTTCCGTTTACAATTAAAAATAAACATTTTGTAAGAAGCGCATACAGTTCTCATGGTAATGCTACCAGCGCAGGCATAGCGTTTCCTGCCGCTATTGATAACGCGTTAAATTTCTGGAAATTCAATTTTTAAGACGCTTCTGCATGAAGTCCCAGCGGTGCATGCGTGATGGCACTGATATCTTCCAGGATGTCAAATTGTTTCATTTTGAAATCACTTAGTGCCGGATGGCCGAGCACACCGGCCACCAATGGCGATGCCTTGAACTGTTCCAATGATGGTTCATCTTCGAAAAGATAGAGTCCGCCTGCTTCCTTATCTTTTTCATTCATAAGCCAGATCTTCCACTGGCATCCGGGAACTTTTTCGAAATCATCAGCCAGCGGAGCAACGGTTTGCTCGTACTCTTTTCTTGAAACATTGAACCTGAAATTCACTTGTAGGATTTGTTGTGACATAGCGGAAAGTTTATGGTTGAAAAATAGAAACCCGGACGGGTAGCATTAATGGATTGCGTAGGATAATGAGCCAACCAGTGGTATTATAAATTTACAATAAACCTGGAACTTAAAATAATATAATGATCACTCAGCAATGGATGGCGGTTACATATTCAACCCAATGCGTATCTGCCCCTCATTGGTGATATCCACTGGATATTTTTTAAGTTTCTGAAAGTGATTGGTATCCATTACCCCATCGGATAAACGATATGCGCAACGGTGCCAGGGACAGATAAGATATCCTTTTTCAATGGCTGCGCCATCCAGGGGAAGGGTGGTGTTGCCGCAGCAGTTTTTTACTGCATATACCAAACCTTCAGATTTGCAGATCAGAATATTTTCACCTTCTTCAGCATATTTATAAGCGGTATTTTCTTTCAATTCACGGACATCGCCTACGGGAATCCAGAATGGGTATTTAGTTTCGTTTGTAAGGTGTAACTCGTCCTGAGCAGCAATTCCATTTTGGATGTCTGTCTGAAAAAGGTCATAGAGGCTAAATAATAAATTGACAGCTTTGTCACTTTCCATTTTAGTGTGCAGATCCGGATGCTGAATAATGATCTCTTTGAATAAGCGTGTCAGTGCTTCCCTGTGAAGCAAATCAAAATTCTGAAGCAACTGGTGAACGTCATCTTTTACTTTGGGATAGGGAAGGTCTTCGAGTTGAACAATCAGTTCTTCGGTTTGGGAAGCCAGTTGCTCATAATCCTGGTCTGATATGAAAATGCTTTCCATGACTATGAATGTTGGTGCCGGCTGTCGGCACAATTGTGGACACAGTCTTCCAGCTTCTCTCCTTCATGGTAACAGAATTCACAATCAGGACCGCACTCACCATGACCTGCTTTCTGCATGCCCTCAAATGCATTTCTGAATATTGCACCGGCTTCTTTTTTACCCATGGTTGTTAACTGAATCGAACTTTGGTCAGTGAGTGTTCCGCTATTGGTTTGCAGGTAACCGGCTTTCAAATTGATATCCAGATGAAGTAAAAGGTTTTCCTGGGTGGTGTTGAGTAAAGACAACAGGCGGGGAATTGAAATGGAGGTGGCAAGCCCTTCACCTTCCATCCAATAAAGCACCTGCAGGATTTCTTCCCTCCAGAAAAGAACATCCAGTGCTCCTTTGTCCATATGTTCGTTGTGTTCAGGCATGCTGGTCAATCAAAGTATCTCCGTACAAGGGTTTAAATGTAATATAATCCCTCCTCTCTTCCTGGCAAAGCTGTTGTAAAGTGAGTATAAGATCAGGGATGCCCTCCACCATTTCCTCTGTTAAATTTTCACCAGCCCGTTCGGGCCCGGGTTCCATATCAACGAAGAAAGTTTGAGGTGGCCATATTTTAAAGTATTCTCCAATGATCAGTAAATTTTCCACGGAAATGACACCCGTTACCGCATCTCCGATACAACGCTGGATCAGATCTTCATCCGGAAGTTTGCCCAACCATTTGAATATCGATATCTCACCGGTTTTTCTTCCTGCCCGCTCAATGGCGGAGAGCAAAATGACCTGGTCATAAAAAAAGGAGAGTGACTGAAATTTTTGAACGATAGCAATCGGCCCCCAGTTG
>JANLYU010000023.1:0-5460 GCA_031365785.1 Flavisolibacter sp.
TCAACGTACAGGATGAAGACTTAAAAGAATTTTTTGCAGAGTATGGCGAAGTAACTTCAGCCAAAGTGATCATGGACAAGATGACCAACCAGTCCCGTGGATTCGGTTTTGTCGAAATGTCTGATGAAGAAGCTTCTAAAAAAGCAATTGCTGAATTAGATGGTGCTACCGTTGAAGGCAGAACTATCAAAGTAATGGAAGCCAAACCCAAAGAAGACAGGCCCCGCAATAATAATTTCGGCGGTGGTGGCGGAAAAAGCAGCGGCGGCGGTTTCAACAACAGCGGCAGCTACAATAAAAACAGATATTAATTTATTGGTTTTATAGCCGAACCCCTGCAAATGCAGGGGTTTTTTTATGTGATTTCATGAACATGCTGTTTCCACTATCTGGATGACTGATATTTTTGTTGGTGATTTGTATACTTCTCTTTTTTAGAAGCTGACACAACATTCAATTTTTTTTCATTTTAGATGACTACTTTTTTCAATTGCCACCCGGAACAGTGAAGGGGAAATACTACATTACATCGAAAGAATGCTTCCAGATGCCATGGCGTGCAGGTCAGCAAATAGTTACTTTTTTTAATTGCAGTGTTCTCCCATTAGCCATCACTTTGTTCATGTGCTTGAATGTCGGCAAAGCATCTTCACAACTTATCGGAACTGTAGCAGGTAATGGGGGCGCCAGTGCATCCGGCAATGGCAGCCTGGCTACCTGTGCGGGGGTACCGGCACCCTCCGGCGTTATCGTGGATGCTAATGGTAATATGTTTATAGTCTCTCCTAATTCCATCAGAAAAGTCAATGCATTGGATGGAAACATTACCACCCTTGCAGGATTTACTAATGCAGGTTTCAGCGGCGATGGAGGACCCTCCACATCCGCAATGCTGGATTATCCGCGGTCTGTTTGTTTGGATATTTCAGGTAACATTTACATAGGAGAATTGAATGGCCACCGGATTCGTAAAATAGATGCCCTCACGGGTATCATTTCCACTATAGCAGGAACTGGAACAGCTGGTTATAGTGGAGATGGCGGACCTGCGACTGCTGCCATGATCCGTTCGCCTTATGATATAAAAGCCGATCATAAAGGAAATCTTTACGTAGCAGATTATCAGAATGCAAGAATCAGAAAGATCAACCTTTCTACTGGAATTATAACCACCGTAGCCGGAACCGGTGCGACCATTCATAGTGGAGATGGGGGCCTTGCCATCAATGCCGGACTGGCCCAGCCCTCGAGTGTATGTATAGATGCCAGCGATAATATTTTTTTTTCCGAAGTCAGTCCTACAGTTTCCACGCGTATCCGGAAGATCAGCGGAGTAACCGGTGTGGTGACCACCATTGCAGGTTCTGATGTTTATGGATCCTCTGGTGATGGTGGTCCTGCAACACTGGCTACTTTGATGCGGCCATTGGGACTGTGTGCAGATGCATCTGGCAATATTTATTTTTCCGACTACGATGCGTCGCGTATCAGGAAAATAAATGTGGCAACAGGCTTGATCACCACTATGGCAGGAAATGGAAGTAATGGTTATGGTGGAGATGGAAATCCGGCCGCCGGATCTATTCTTAATGGTCCAATAGGTATTTGTTCAGACAACAGTGGTAATATTTTTTTTGCAGACAATGGCAATAACAGGGTAAGAAAATTATATATCAACCTGACTTCGCCTCCACCTTCTACACCTTCTGTTTTACTCACGGCCAACTCCACCAGTGCCTGCAGTGGCATCCCAGTGGTCATCACCGCCACGGTTACCAATGGTACCCCTAATATGATTTATCAATGGTTCAGAAATGGAAACAGTGTAGGTACCAACAGTAATGTATATACGCCTTCTTCGCTGAATAATGGTGATGTGATTTATTGCATGATCACTTCCAACAGTTGCAATGGAGTATTGGCCATCAAAAGCAATTCCATTACTCTTACAGGAAGCGTAATACCTGTGATTACTATCAGCGCTTCAGCCACCACTGTTTGTCCAGGAACGACCGTGCAGTTTACAGCCACTGCCAACAACTGCGGCCCAAATCCCACCTATCAGTGGAAAGTGAATAGCCTGAATGTAGGTACTAACCATCCTGTATACACCCGAGTGCTGATTAATAGTGGTGATAATATCACTTGTGAACTGACCCCCGACCCTACCATCAGCTGTATCAACAGAAGTACTGTATATTCCAACCAGATCGGTATCACAGTAACAGTGGGTGTCACCGGAAGTATCGACATTTTCCCATCTGCGAATGAGGTGTGTCCAGGCATACCTGTTACATTTACAGCTGTTGTACAAAACGCATCATCTACACCCTCCTATCAGTGGAAGGTAAATGGGGTACCTGTGGGTAGTAACCTTCCGGTTTATGTTTCGAGTTCACTTTCCAATAATGATAAGGTGCAGTGCTACCTCACTTCGGGTAGCAATAATTGCAATGCATTGGCATCATCTTCTCCCACAATTGTGATGTCAGTAAAAAAAGTTCCCTCTATTTTCATAGTACCTCCCGATACCGTAGTAGCACCGGGAAGCCAAATACTCCTTCACGCCGAGATCAGTGGCGCATATGCTTCTTACATTTGGAACCCCTCTACCTTATTGAACAATTCCACTTCTTTATCACCCACCACCTACCCTTCCCAATCCACTACCGCATACCAGCTTTCAGTTACTACTGATGAAGGTTGTAAGGCCTATGCATCATCATGGATCAGGGTGAAAAAGAAACTGTACCTGCCCAATGCATTCACCCCCAATGGTGACGGCCTGAATGACGTTTTTCGCATTCCTCCGGGTGGATTTTTAAAACTTATTTCTTTTTCAATTTTTGACAGGTGGGGAAACGTGGTCTTCATGACTTATAATGTGAACGCTGGTTGGGACGGAAGATACAAGGGCATTAAAAAAGATCCCGGCACTTACCTGTACCTGATTCAAGCTTATGATGGCAATGAAAAAATTTTATTGAAAGGAAGTGTTACCCTCATTCGCTAATGATTCAGGGATCACACCCTTATAGTAAGTGATCAATGCTATTCAAGATCATCCCGGTTATAACGACATATAATTGTATTACTTTAAATAAGGCCTGATGGCTTTGGTCCAGATGGCATATCCTTTTGCATTCATGTGAAGCTGGTCTTCCAAAAACAAAGTTTCATCTGGTTTCCCATTCACCATCATCAGTGAAAACACGTCAATGAATTTGGTGTTGTGTTGTTGATGTAAAAAATTACTGATCATTCTGTTTGCAGCTTCCATTTTTGGGATGAGGTGCATCCGGCTCGGACTAGGCTTAATGGAAATGAACACGATGGGGATTTTATGCCACCTGTTTCTGATAAGACTGAATAATTGTTTAAACCTTCCGGCAACAAGTTCCGCGCTGACCGTATCCGAAGCTGCGAGGTCGTTTTCTCCGCAATAAATCAAAACTTGCCTGGGTTGATAAGGGAAAATGATTTCATTTACATACCGGATCACATCGGGAAGTGAAGAACCTCCAAATCCGCGGTTGATGACTTTATAACCTGCAAGATCTTCCCTGATATTTTTCCACATACGTAGCGAAGAGCTGCCTACGAAAAGGTTGCCATTTTTTTCAGGCACTGTAAGGCTGTCCTGTTTTTTGAAAGCATGTATTTCGTCAATAAAAGGTTGGGCACTTACAGTATGGGCAAAAAAGAAAAACAAACCCACCATCAAAATAAAATTTCTCATGTTGTATCATTAACGTTAGCCTGTAGAGGAATGAAATTACTTTAATTCAAAAGAGTTTCTCAGTCTTATATCTGCAGATGAAGCACCGACCATTACTTCAAATGTACCCGGCTGCGTGATCCATTGAAGTTTTTCATTATAAAAAGAAAGTTTTTCACGATCAATTACAAAGCTGATGGTTTTACTTTCCTGTGGCTGCAACCAAACCTTTCTGAAATCTTTTAATTCTTTTACAGGACGCACTGGTTGTGCCACCTTGTCGCGCAAATACAATTGCACCACCTCTTCTCCCGCGTAACTGCCTGTATTGGTAATGGTACAGCTCACCGTGATCGATTCACCGTTACCTATTGTTGTACGGTTCAGTTGCAATTGGCTATAAGAAAATCGGGTATAGCTAAGGCCATATCCAAATTCATATTGTGGTTTGTTGGACAAGTCAAGATAAGAAGAACGGTAAAAATGATCACTGTCATTGGTCACCGGCCGACCCGTGTTGAGGTAATTATAATAAATGGGTATCTGGCCTTCTGCCCTTGGAAAAGTGATCGGCAATTTGGCCGAAGGATTATAATCACCGAACAATACATCAGCTATGGCATGTCCTGCCTCGCTGCCCAGCCACCAGGTATATAATATGGATGGAATATTTTCTGAAGTCCAGGTGAAAACAAGAGGCCTGCCCGCATTGATCATCACCACCACCGGTTTTCCTGTTGCGTAAACTGCCCGTATAAGTTCTTCCTGTACACCGGGCAAATGAATATTGGAACGGCTCCTGGCTTCACCTGTCATGTTACGACTTTCTCCCACACTCATAATCACCACTTCCGACTGTTGTGCTATGGCAATCGCTTCTTGGAAGCCCGCATGGGAAGTATCCTCAATGTCACAACCTGCTGCATATAACAACCTGGATTTGTCTCCGCACTTTTCCTGGATCCCCTGCCATTGCGAAATGATATAACCGGAATCCGGAAATTCTATTGACCAGGCTCCCAGGTTTTCCATAACCCTTTTAGCCAGTGGTCCAATCACTGCAATGGTTTTAGTATTTTTTGACAAAGGCAGTAACTGATCTTTATTTTTCAGCAGTACAATACTTTTTCTTGCCATTTCACGGGCTGCCTGAACGTGCGAGGGATCGTGCATCATGTCTTCTTCTCTTTGGGCGTTGCTGAACCTGAAAGGATCATCGAACAATCCCAATTCAAATTTTTTCCTGAGGATCCTGCGCACTGCTTCATTGATTACGGTTAATGGAACCTTACCATCTTTCACAAGCGACGGAAGATGGTTGATGTAACTCCTGCTTTCCATATCCATATCACTTCCTGCAAGGGCAGCCTTCCATGCTGCTTCATAATTATCTTTCACATAGCCATGAGGGATCATTTCACCTATGGATCCCCAGTCGCTCACCACAAAACCTTTGAAATGCCAGTCGCCCTTCAGAATTTGGCGTTGCAACAGGTGACTGGCCGATGCTGGGATTCCATTCAGGTCATTAAAGGAATTCATAAAAGTAGCCACCCCTGCCTCCGCTGCTGCCCTGAAGGGAGGGAGGTATACTTCATACAGGGTTCTTGCGCTCATGTCAACTGAATTGTAATCACGTCCACCTATAGCAGCGCCATACCCTGCAAAATGTTTCGCGCAAGCCATAACTGCATCCAGGTTACCCAGGCCCTTTCCCTGAAAACCATTTACTCTTGCTTTTG
>JANLYU010000024.1:0-6096 GCA_031365785.1 Flavisolibacter sp.
CTACATTACCGATCAGCAATTTTCTTTTAAAGGAAGTAGAATAAAACCACAGAATGAGGACGCATAAAATGTTGGCCAATATAATATACCATTTATGAAGCCCTACAGCCATCCAGGTGGCCACTACTCCGCATAGGCTCAGTAAAAAATGCCACAAGATCGCCCAGCGCCGGTTGATGAGCCGGACAAATACATTTTTATTGGGTTTGTTGATCAAATCAATGTTGATGTCAAAGTAGTCATTGATGATATAACCAGCAGATGCTATAAATACCGAAGCGATAAGAAGCCAGCTGAGTGTTTTGACCTGGGTGCTATGATATAATGGTTCATAAATACAGAAGTAAAAAAGCAATTGTGTAAGTACGATAAAAGCAAGATTGGAAATACGTATCAAATTCAAAAAAGCCCTGATTAATTTCATACACGCTGTTATATGGATGAAACACCCGGATGATAATTCCAATGATCATTCAACTTCAATACCTTTTCGATTACATCCCGCACGCAGCCAAAACCACCATTCAGAGGGGATATGTATTTACTTATTTTTTTAACTTCAATGGCAGCATCTGCGGGGCAGCAGGGAAGCCCTACAATTTCAAGCAGCGGAATATCCGGTAGATCATCTCCCATGTATAGAAGCTGTTTCAGATTCAATTGATGCTGTTCTGAATAGATTTCAATGAATTTCCTTTTATCTTTTAATCCCAGGTGCACTTCTGTAAGTCCCAGGTATTGTAAACGATGGATGACAGGCTGAGATGATCCACCCGAAACCACCACTACTTTATACTGGTTGCTGATGGCCATCTGAAGGGCCAGACCATCTTTTATATTCATACGACGGGCCTGTACTCCATTATCTAAAAGTAATACGCCGCCATCTGTCATAACGCCATCCACGTCGAAAATAAAGGTGGAAATATCCTGAAAATGTTCCAATACATTAAGCATATTAAAAAATCGATTTGATGGGTTTGTCCGTAGTTACGCCACCACTGATAACTATTGAAAATAGGTATTTCTCCGTTGTCATAAAACCAAAAGAACATTAGCCTTGGCATATTTATCACATGCCTGAACAACGATAGCAACACAATTCCTTCTTTGGTCAGGATCTTATTCAGGTGAACTATATATTTTTAGGTTCAATAAGAGCCATCACTTTCACGGATACTTTTTGAAAACAGCTGATAAATTTCCTTCAGATGTGGATGGGTCTTCAATAGATCGAGATGCTTTTCCATGGTGGTGATATCATGGCGAACAGCCGGTCCGGTTTGCCAATGAGAGGGAGGTGCAGTTTCTATTCTCGACAGGGTTTCATGGATCAATGGAAGCATCAGGTTGAAATCAAGTTTTTCTTTGTTGCAATAATCAGCGGCCAGCGCCAGCAAGTGGTTGACAAAATTATTGCAGAACACAGCAGCCAGGTGGAGTTTGCTTCTTTCTTCATCGCCGGCAAACACCACCTGATTGGAAATGGTATGAGCCAGTTGTTCCAGTTCCAGAAGCGTATGATCGTCTGCAGCATCAATGATCAGGGGCATATCTGGTAACTCTATGGAATCTTTCCGCAAACTTTGCAAAGGATAGAAAACCCCATAATGATCAGTAGCTGGTTTCAGAATATTCTTAGACACTGAAGCCGCAGTATGAACAATTGTTTTTTCGGGTAACCGCAGTTCCTGAATAATTTCTTTAATAGCCATATCGGAAACCGCAATAATATAAAGGTCAGCATTCCTGTTTACTACATTCCAGTAATTGGTTGATTCGGTTCCCAGTTCATAGGCCAGCTGGCTGGCTTCCCTGGAATTACGGCCAAATACCTGTACAATTTGGTGTCCAGCCTTTTTTAATTTACGCCCCAATACACTGGCTGTATTCCCTGTTCCAATGATCACCACCTTCATAATTATAATATCTGATTGAGCAGACGAAGTTCGGAATTTGGAAGAAGTAAGAACAGATTGATTCAAAACAGCGAACTTGCGCTACAAAAATTTCACATTTCGCATGCGTTTGGTTCAGCGGCTTGTTCTGAAATACATAAGAACAAAATTCAAAATACTTTCAACTGTTTCTAAAAAAAAGGCGGCTGCCAAAGCCTTTCGCCTTTTTTGCACTCCCCAGTTACGGAATAAAAAATCTTTGCCATCAGTTTTTGAAAAAGCGGAAAGGCTTCATTTTTCCTTGGAGAACAATACCGTAAGAGGTTTCAGGTGGCAGCACCCTTCTCAGAAAAAAGTGTTGATCCTCCATGGGTTTGAATCCAGCGTGGTGAATTTTGAAAAGTATGTGAAGCCGTTGATGCAAAATGGCTACGAAGTACTTGCTTTCGACGCGCCTGCTCATGGTAGAAGTTCAGGAAAAAGCATCACCGTCCTTACCTATAAGAAAATGGTTCAGTATATACTAGGGCATTACGGGCCTGTTCATTCATTTATTGCGCATTCCTTCGGAGGTCTGGGACTGAGTCTGGCACTGGAAGATATTCCACATGATGATGAATGGAAGGTTGTGTTGATTGCTCCCGCTGCAGAAACTACCACCGCAATCGACCATTTTTTTAAATTCCTTGAATTGGATGAGGGTGTTCGGTTAGAATTTGATAAACTGATTACCAAAGTGGGCGGAACCCCTCCCAACTGGTACTCCGTATCCAGAGTGGCCGGATTGATCAAAGCTCAAGTATTGTTTTTGCAGGACAAAGACGATTTGATGACGCCAATGAAGGATGTACTTCCAATCATGGAAAGGAATTATCCTAATTTCCATTTTGTAATAACAGAAGGCCTTGGTCACCGCAGGATTTACCGCGATTCTAGGGTGAGCCAGCAGATCATTGACTTTTTATGAATATTAACGGGAAGGAACTTATCAAACTACTAACTTATGAATCATTATCATTTACTTTGTCTGGGAGATTCCTACACGATTGGAGAAGCTGTTCCTTTGCATCAAAGCCTGCCCTATCAGCTGGTACATTACCTGAGGAAAAAAGAATATCATTTTTCAGCACCGGAAATCATCGCTAGAACCGGCTGGACCACTGAACAGCTGGATGATGCCATGAAAGCCTATCCATTCTCATCCAAATATGATTTTGTAACGATCATGATTGGCGTGAATAATCAGTTTCAGGGCCAGGAGTTGATTTTGTACAAACAACAATTGGAAATCATTATTAAAAAGGCCATAGAGCTGGCGAATGGTAAGAAAGATCATGTAGTGAGCATTTCTATCCCTGATTACAGTATTACCCCATTTGCCTCGGCTCTGGAAACAGACAGGATTGCAAAAGAAATTGAGGTGTTCAATACCGTTAATAAAGCTCTTTCTATTCAATATAAAATTCAATATGCGGATATTACACCGGAGTCAAGGGCAGGAAAAAATGAACCTGATTTGATGGCTTCTGATGGACTGCATCCGTCCATCGCCGCATATGAAAATTGGTCTAAAATAGTTGGGGATGTTATCCTTCAAGTATTAAAATAAAAACCTGCATACAACTACACCAGCAGGCGTTTCTTCCAGATAATTAATCTACTTGCGTTATACTTGCAGGTCCGAAGTAGGTAAAATAAGGACTGAAATAAGCAAGTATGCCAAAGAATTTGTTGATCGTGGAGTCGCCAGCGAAGGCAAAAACTATTGAGAAGATCCTGGGACCGGATTTTGAGGTCAGGAGCTGCTTTGGACATATCCGTGATCTGGAAAAGGATGATATGGGAATCGATGTGAAAAATAATTTCAAACCCCGGTACATTGTTCCTGAAGAAAAGCAAAAGGTTGTCAGAGACCTGAAACAAATGGCCAAGAAAAGTGATGAGGTCTGGCTAGCTACGGATGAGGACCGTGAAGGCGAAGCCATAAGTTGGCATTTATGTGAAGTCCTGGGTTTAGATCCAGCCAAAACAAAAAGAATTGTTTTTCATGAAATCACAAAACCTGCTATTGAAAATGCAGTCCGCAATCCGAGAACGGTAAATATGAACCTTGTGTATGCTCAACAGGCCAGAAGAATTCTTGACAGGATCGTAGGATTTGAACTAAGTCCTGTTCTTTGGCGCAAAATGAGTATGAAGAATAACCTCAGTGCAGGTCGTGTTCAAAGTGTGGCAGTGCGCCTGATTGCGGAAAGAGAGAGGGAGATCAACGCCTTTGTACCTCAAAGCAGTTTCAAGATCGAAGCTTTCTTTTTAGCTCCTGATCAAAATGGAAAGCAGATCTCATTCAAGGCAGAAGGTTCTAAATTTCCAAAAGCAGAAACAGCAGAAAATTTTCTCCAGCAATGCATAAGTGCTGGTTATACTATACGTGATATTCAGGTCAAGCCCACCAAAAGGACACCGGCGGCCCCGTTCACTACATCCACCCTTCAGCAGGAAGCCAGCCGTAAGTTAGGATATGGCGTGAGCCGCACCATGTTACTGGCACAGAAGCTTTATGAAAATGGGCATATTACTTATATGCGGACAGACAGTATCAGCTTGAGTGAAACTGCTCAGGGCGATATTAGGTCTACCATCAGCCAATCGTTTGGTGAAAAATTTTACCAGGCCCGAAAATTCAAGAATAAAAACGAATCAGCGCAGGAGGCACATGAAGCCATTCGTCCTACTTATATGTCGCATGCAACGGTGAGTGACCCTGACTTGAGGAGACTATACGAATTGATTTGGAAAAGGACAATGGCGAGCCAGATGGCCGATGCGGAACTCGAAAGGACTGTAGCCCGAATTATTATATCTACCAACAAGGCAGAGCTGACTGCAGAAGGTGAAGTCATGAAGTTTGAAGGTTTTTTGAAGGTGTACAGGGAAGATATGGATGAGGAAGAAATTTCCGAGAAAGAAGAAAATACGGAAGGTATGCTGCCACCCCTTCAGCCAGGTCAGTCATTGACTTTCAGAGAAATGAAAGCCACAGAAAGATTTACCAGGGCTTTGCCCAGATATACTGAAGCTTCCCTGGTTAAAAAGCTGGAAGAATTGGGCATCGGCAGGCCGTCAACTTACGCTCCTACCATATCTACTATACAGAAAAGAGGGTATGTGGAAAAAAGAGATAAAGAAGGTGTACTGCGCGTGTTCCAGGTGTTAGTACTGGATAAGGATCAAATCACCAAAAAAACCGAATCAGAAAATACAGGCGCAGAAAAGTCTAAACTTTTTCCTACGGATCTGGGACTTGTCGTGACCGACTTCCTGAAATTGTATTTTGATGATATTATGGATTATGGTTTTACCGCAAGGATCGAAGAGGAATTTGATGAGGTGGCACAGGGAAAGATGCGATGGAACATCATGCTGAATGATTTTTACAGCCCTTTTAAAAAGGATGTTGAAAAGACCATTGAAACCGCTGAACGCATTAGGGGAGAGAGAGAATTGGGAGTAGATCCCGTCAATGGCAAACCAGTGGTAGCCAGAATGGGTCGCTATGGCCCGATGGTGCAGATCGGACGCACAGAAGATGAGGAAAAACCAAAGTTCGCCAAATTGAAGCAGGCTCAAAGTATTGAAACCATCACTTTTGATGAGGCCATGCAACTTTTCAAGCTTCCGTTGGCTTTAGGAACGTTTGAAGGAAATGATGTTTCCGCTAATATCGGACGGTTTGGACCTTATATAAAATTTGGTGAGCAATTCATTTCTATCCCAAAAGGTCAGGAACCTTTGGAAATGGATTTGGAAAAAGCTATTGTGCTGATCCAAGAAAAACAACGCGTAGATGCTCCCATAGCTCAGTACCGGGACAAGCCGGTCACAAAAGGCAAAGGGAGATTCGGGCCCTTTATAAAATATGAAAACATTTATATCAATGTACCAAGGGCATATAATTTTGATGCACTGGAACAAAAAGATATAGAAGAGCTGATAGAAAAAAAATTGGCCAAGGAAGCTAACCGATATATTCAACATTGGCCTGCTGAAAAAATTTCTATTGAAAACGGTCGATGGGGTCCTTTCATTAAATTTGGTAAGAAGATGTTGAAGCTTGGAAGAAAAGGTGAAGGAGAAAAGTTTTCCCCTGAGGAACTGAAAGATTTGCCACTGGAAGAAATAAAGAAAATGATTGCGA
>JANLYU010000082.1:0-9535 GCA_031365785.1 Flavisolibacter sp.
GTATTCCAGGCAGCCACCAAGGTGCTGGGGTGGGCAGTAGCAATAGTAAAGGTTTGTGAAGAGACTACTCTTTCAATTCCATTGCTGGAAATTCCATTCGGCGTTCTCTGCGCCATACAAAAGCGTATCTGTGACCTCCCATAAGAAGTTTGAAAAGGTGCATAAACTCTCAAGCTGTCAGCGGAAGGTGCATTACCATAATAAAAGTTCAGGGTGTCTATCTGGCTTTGAATGATGGCATCTGTTACCAGGTCGGGATTGTTCATCAGAATATGAACTGAAACCGGAATGTTCACCACACCCATTGTTTTGAAAAGTGGGGTTTCGGAGTCAGAAAGAAACTGGCGTACCTTATTATCCAGCATCCTTTTGGTCGTTTCAAACCGGACTTTCGACTGTGGATCTTTTTGAAATTGTTCCTGCATTTTTTCCTGGGTGACACACCTTCTTAACTGCCCATGGGCAGTGGTGAATAGCAATAAGGTGCTGATAAAACCCAGAAAAATAATTTTTATCAAAACAGTTTGTTTTTTATGTGGGATTTCCTGTTGATAATCAATGTATACAATGATAATTCATATCCATTTAAATTAAAAGCCAACCTCGATGAAAGGATAGTTTTAATCTGTCAGTAAAATAGACGTTCTCAATTGATATTTGGTTGTAATGTAAGGCGTCTGTTGAATGAAACACTTTATCTTCCCTGAATAAACCCAATTTGTGTATGAACATCAGGTTTCGCCTTATAGTGATGAATTTCCTTGAATTTTTTATTTGGGGATCCTGGTTGATTTCACTCGGTGGTTATATGTTTTCTGTTTTACATGCGAGCGGTTCCCAGATTGGCGCTACCTATGGAACCATGGGCATCGCTTCGCTGTTCATGCCAGCGTTGATGGGCATCCTGGCCGACAGATGGGTAAACGCGGAGAAATTGCTGGGCATCCTGCACCTCCTGGCGGCAGGGTTACTGATCTGGGCCTCCAGGGTAAATGACCCGGTGTCAATGTATTGGGTCATTCTGTTGAATGCTATGCTTTTTATGCCCACTATTGCTTTGAACAATACCGTTTCTTACATCATTTTGGAAAAGAACGGAATGGATATCGTAAAGGTGTTTCCTCCTATCCGGGTGTGGGGAACCATTGGCTTCATTGTAGCAGTGTGGGTGGTGGATCTTTTTGGATGGACCCTAAGTCCTTTGCAGTTTATTGTAAGTGCCGGTGCTTCTGTGATGATGGGAATTTATTGTATGACCATGCCTGCCTGTCAGCCCTCAAGAACCACAAAAAGCGTTTCCTGGATGTCTTCTTTCGGATTGGATGCATTTGTACTTTTCAAGCAAAGAAAGATGGCGGTGTTTTTTTTGTTTTCCATGCTGCTAGGAGCTGCCTTACAGATTACCAATGCATTCGGGAAACCTTTTCTGGATGATTTCGGATCTGTTGCTGTTTACAAAGAAACTTTCGGTGTGCGGCACTCTAACATTTTGATTTCTATCTCCCAGATATCAGAAACGCTTTTTATACTCACCATACCTTTTTTCCTTCGCCGGTTCGGCATTAAAAATGTCATGATCATGAGTATTTTCGCCTGGGTATTTCGTTTTGGATTATTTGGTATCGGCAACCCGGGGAGTGGTTTGTTTTTGCTGGTCCTCTCCATGATTATTTATGGAATGGCGTTTGATTTCTTCAATATATCAGGGTCGCTTTTTGTTGAAAAAGAAGCCAATATAAAAATAAGGGCCAGCGCACAGGGATTATTCATGGTCATGACCAATGGGATTGGGGCATTTCTGGGAGGTATGATCAGCGGGTGGGTGGTAGACTATTTCACCAACAATGGGGTGAAAGACTGGAGAAGTATCTGGTTTAGTTTTGCAGCCTACGCGCTGGTGCTCGGAATTATTTTCCCCCTGGTATTCAAATACAAACATGAACCTGAAAAAATGAAAGCGATGGAAATAAAACAGGCATAAAAAAACCCGCAAGATGCGGGATTTCTTTATTAGCTCAGATGGGCTTCTATCTTTTTTACAAAATTTCCTTTGGGCTGTGCACCAACCAGTTTGTCTACCACCTGGCCACCTTTAATGAATAAAATAGCGGGAATAGAGGTGATACCATAATTCATGCTGACCTGCGGATTTTCATCAACATTTACCTTTCCAACGTTTACTTTTCCTGCGTATTCTTTAGATAATTCATCGATCACCGGACCAATTGCCCTGCAAGGTCCGCACCACTCAGCCCAGAAATCTACTACGGTTAGTTTATCGGAGCTCAGTACTTCATTTTGAAAATTAGAATCTGTGAATGATTGTGCCATAATTAATTATTTATATGTCTGTATGTCTGTCGATACTTTAAAGTTACAAATTTAGAACCAACACCTATTTTGGTGTAAAGTTGTCAGTCTCTATGATAAGTTTAACTTTTAAGGTGAAAAAGGTGGTGTAGTTGTTTAATTTTCGATGTGTTTTGCCAGTTTTCCACTTCACATGATTAAAGTAGTTCATCCATCTATTCCTGGCAACACCACTAGGCTATGACCTGCACCTCAATCTCGGGCTTGCTTTCCAGGAAATGAATCAGATCATCATTCATTTCAAATCCATGATCCAAAGTAATAAAATTGGCTCTCCAGGCATTTCTGGGTTCTGAAACAATGATCTTTAAACCCGATTTCCCTGGATATTTCCTGATGTTGTTTTCCAGAAACTCTATAGTTGGTGGATCAATGAGCCTTGCGTCCATTTCCAGTTGCAGTTGGCGTGTTTGCTGGCGTTTCACATTTTCACCCAGCAGCAAACTGGACATCTTGAATTCAAATTCTGAATTATTGAAACGCTGCTTGAAGGATCCGCAGATAAAGACGGCCTGACCTAATTGCAGAAAAGCCTGATAACGTACGTAGTCGTCGCCAAATAAAACTACCTCCGTTTTTCCCGTATAATCTTCCAATACAAATGACCCGAATTTATTTCCCTGACGTGATATTCTGTGATTGGCCAAAGTAACCAGTGCTATCAATTTAAAAGTTTTGCCTGAACTGGCGAGCAGCTGCGACTCTTTTACTTCATTGAACTCCTGGATTGAAGTGATGCCATAATACCTGACCTCAAATTTATAATGGTCAAGGGGGTGGCCACTGAGATAGATACCGGTAACTTCTTTTTCCTTATCCAGCTGTTCTGTCAGTGACCATGGTGCACAATTTGATATTTGGGGAGGACGGATATCCAGCACAGCCGGTAGGTCACCAAACAATGTATTCGTAGCATTGACTGACTGAGCCTGAACAATTCCGGCAAATTTTGATAATTTCTCCAGTCCTGAAAACACCTCTCCTTCAGGTACATGAATGTATTGGGCGCGATGTAATTGCGGGAATGTATCAAACGCTCCGGCGTAAACAAGACTTTCCAGTGTTCTTTTATTCACCGCCCTCTGGTTCACTCTTTTGATAAAATCAAATGGATCTTTGTAAAATCCTCCAGTGACTCTTTCAGAAATGATGTTTTCAATGGCATTTTCTCCCACACCTTTCAGACCGCCCAATCCAAAACGGATCTCTCCGGCATCATTTACCGCAAAACCTTTATTGGATTCATTGATGTCAGGGCCCAAAACTTTAATTCCCATCCGCTTGCATTCTTCCATATAAAAAGTAAGCTTTTCAATGGCACCTGCATTGTTCAGCACTGCGGCCATGAATGCTGCAGGGTAGTGCGACTTGAGATAGGCGGTCTGGTAAGCCACATAGGCGTAGCAGGTGGAGTGCGACTTGTTGAAGGCATATTGGGCAAATGCTTCCCAGTCGGTCCAGATTTTTTCCAGTGCTTTTTTAGGATGATTCAGCAGCGTAGCGCCCTCAATGAATTTGTTCTTCATTTTATCCAGGGTCTTCCGGTCTTTCTTTCCCATGGCCTTACGCAATACGTCTGCATCGCCTTTACTAAACCCCGCGAGCTTTTGGGCTAACAACATCACCTGTTCCTGATAAACGGTAATGCCGTATGTCTCCTTCAGGTATTCCTCCATTTCGGGGATGTCATAACTCACGGCTTCAATTCCATGTTTACGATCAACATACCTGGGAATATAAGCCATGGGACCAGGTCGAAACAAGGCATTCATGGCAATGAGGTCTGCAAACTGGTCGGGCTTCAGATCTTTCAAATATTTTTGCATGCCCGGGCTTTCAAACTGAAATGTGGCTATCGTATCACCACGCTGGTACAATTCATATGTTTTCGCATCATCGAGGGGGATGTTATCTATATCAATGTCCACTTGGTGATTCTGACGGATAATTTCCAGAGCATCCTTGATGATGGTGAGGGTCTTCAGACCCAAAAAATCCATTTTAAGCACACCTGAATCCTCAATCACACTTCCATCAATCTGAGTGATGCACAACTGCGTATCCTTGGAGGTGAAAACAGGTATTAGTTCAGTGAGGTCTTTGGGGGCGATGATGATTCCCGCTGCATGTATGCCCGTGTTGCGTACGGAACCTTCCAGTCTTTCCGCTACATGTAGTACATCTGTGGTTAACCCTTTTCCATGATAAATTTCCCGGAGCTTTTTTACATTTTCCAGGTCATCGCTGCCATATTCTTCCTCCAGTGATTTTTCTCCGTCACGGGCAGAGATGGGTGCATGAAGCACCCGGTATAATTTTGTTCCTGGCCGTTCAGGAACCAACTTGGCCAGTGCATTAGATTCAGGAAGTGGCAAATCCATCACCCGGGCCACATCCTTGATACTCATTTTCGCAGCCATGGTACCATAAGTAACAATTTGTGCCACCTGGTTCTTTCCATATTTTTCTACTACATAATCGATCACCTTTTGTCGCCCCACATCATCAAAATCAGTGTCAATATCGGGCATTGATTTTCTGTCGGGGTTCAGAAATCTTTCGAATAGAAGGTTGTATTTTATGGGATCAATATTGGTGATGCCAATGCAATAAGCTACCACACTTCCGGCAGCCGATCCGCGTCCAGGTCCGACAAAAACTCCCAGTTCGCGTCCGGCTCTTATAAAATCTGAAACGATCAGGAAATAACCGGCAAATCCCATGGTTTTGATGGTGAACAGTTCAAAATCTATTCTTTCCCGTAGTTCTTCACCGATTTCACTGTATCGACCTTTTGCTCCAACATAAGTAATATGTTTCAGGTACTCCCACTGGTTGAGGTTACTTTCTGTATGTATTTGAAATTCCTTGGGAATGGGAAAGGCAGGTAAGAGGATGTCCCTTTTCAGGTTCAGGAGTTCCACTTTCCCTACAATTTCGTTGGTATTATCAATGGCTTCGGGAAGATCCTGAAAAGAGGATTCCATTTCCGCCGTTTTCTTAAAAAAGAACTGGTCATTGGGGAACGCAAACCGTTTCCCTTTTGTATTCACGTCGTCATCACTAAATTCCCTAAGGGCTTCCGTGTTCACTTTTTCTCCGGTATTGATGCACAGTAAAATATCGTGGGCATTGAAATCTTCCTGGTCTACATAATGAGAATCGTTCGAGGCAATGATCTTGACCTGGTGCTTCCTGGCGAACCGGATGAGTACCTGGTTCACTTTATCCTGCTCCGCCATCCCGTGCCTCTGGAATTCTACATAATAGTCTTCTCCAAAAAGATCCAGCCACCACCTGAATTCCTTCTCGGCCGTTGATTCATCTTTTTTGAGGATAGCTTGTGGTACCATAGCTCCCAGGCAGCAGGTAGTGGCAATCAGGCCTTCGTGGTATTTTTCTACCAGTTCTTTATCGATCCTGGGATACTTGCTGTAAAGCCCCTCCATGAAACCCAGGGAAGTAAGTTTCATCAGGTTCTTGTATCCCTGCTCATTCTTTGCAAGCAGGATCTGGTGAAAGCGCGGATCCTTTTCATCTTTGGTAAAGGTTTTCCGGTGCCTGTCGGTGGTAATATAAAATTCACAACCCACAATCGGCTTCACCTTTGGATTTCCATGTTCATCCAGGTGCTTATAAGCCTGGGCTACAAAATCAAAAACTCCGAACATGTTACCATGATCACTTATTGCCAGTGCTGGCATTCCATCTGCAATGGCCTTTTTATATAAACCCGAAATTGAAGCGGCCCCGTCCAGCAGGGAGTATTGGGTATGAACGTGTAGATGAGAAAATTTCATAATAATATTCGTCCTAGCAGCTAATCAAATGGTTGATTAAGAACATATAACAGGCAAATTGACAATTTTTTACGTTAACACACGTTGATAGTATTGCACATTTGGGGGGAAATTGTATATTTTAGTAGCCCTACTAATCCACCTAAAAGAAAGCAATGATAAAACGCTTACTGCTATCCACTGTAATTTACCTCATGGGCACCTTAATGCCTGTTGGTGCACAAACAGGAAAACAAGGTAATAATACCGGTGCCAAAGATGGTGTTAAGTTTCTGGAAGATATTTCTATCACGGTGGCTCCTTCAACCACTCAGGTATCGAATCCCAAAGATGTTTTTATTGATGTTGAAGTTTCTTCCAAAAAGGTGTTTTTGTCTTCAGTGGAAGCACCTATTGAAAATGCCAGCAACCTCCAATTCAAATATGCCATTTTACTGGACCAGTAAGTGGAGCAGCTGAATAACCTGGGAATGTATAAAGTCATCGACCCCTGGATGGGTACCAGGTACCGGTTGGGCGGCAGCAGTAAAGACGGAATAGACTGCTCTGCCCTGATGCAGGTTTTATTCAGTTCCCTTTATGGAATCAACCTGCCTCGTACGGCCAGGGAACAGTATGGCTTTTCTCATAAAATATCACGCACTTCACTCAAAGAGGGAGACCTTGTTTTTTTTAATACGATTGGCGGTGTCTCACACGTAGGCATGTACCTGCAGAATAATAAATTTATTCATGCCTCCTCAGGTGGCGTCATGATCAGTGACCTTTACGATGACTATTGGTTAAAACGCATTGTTGGTGTGGGCCGGGTCGATAGTCCCCAAACGGCCATGTTGTTATCCCTGAAGCCTTAGTCTTTTTCTTACATTCCCCAACACCTGGTGCGCATCAGGTGAAAGTTGTAATACAAACAACCCAGTGGCAAACAAAGCCACGAAAATCAGGGTTCTCAGCAGGATCCAGATAAAACCACTGTATCCATTAAAAATGTGGTAGGTAATCAAAAAACAACTAACAGAAAGCAGAAGTGTATAAAAGGAGCTTAGGGTAAATGGCTGCATCCTGAATCGCTTCCACAGAAACAGGTAACGGATCAGGTTGTACACTGTAAAAGCAAATAAATTGGAAATAGCGGGACCAATGATACCCAGGTAGCGGGTCATTTGCCAGTCGAGCGGCAGTATGATCGTAAAAAGTATCAGTCCGCTAATGAATTCAAATTTCCAGAAGGTGGAGGTGCCAATGATCTGGGAGTTGACCCCTGTCCCCATATCAACGATTTTGGTGAGGCCCAGGAAAAAGAACGCCCAGCGCGCGGTTAAATAGTCTTCCTGGAAATGAAAAGTATGGATACCATCTTCAAAATTGAGCCAGATGATACAAAAGATGGCACAGGAAAAAAGCAGCTGGTTAATAGATGACCGGTGATAGATTTTTTTGATCTTTTCATAATCCTTTTCCTTCCATGCCTTTGACAATGGGCCGACGGAAGCGGAGATTACCGCCCTTTGTGGTGCCTGAATGAGGCTGGAAATATTCTGGGCCAGCAGAAATGGCGCTACGGCCGCTACGCCATTGGGCAAAACTGCCGCAATAATGATGGTATCAAACACATTGGCCACATTGAAGATGAGACTTCCACTCCATACAAACGACACCAGGGTAACAATTTTGCCATAAAATTTTCGGGTGACCTTGCTTCTGGTAAAACTGAAATGAAGCTGGTGATGTTTATATAAGTGGAGAAAAAGAAACACCACAATAGCCAGGTAAGTAAATGCATAGAGGGCGATAAAGGTGTCAAAACTTTTAATAATATGGAACGCGCTTAATACGATTAGAATCGTAACCACGAAACGAAACAGCACTTCTTTTAAAAAATTACTCAGAACAGCCTTGCCCTGCTGCCAGAGGTAAGATTCCAGCACCAGGAAAATGGTAAGTCCAAATCCGAAAGGGAATGTCCAGTAATAATATTTCAGCAGCTCGGGGGAATTATTGAAGATCTTATCTACCACTATATGCTTGAGCCCCAGCCCAAGAAGTAAAACAATTAAAAAACCAAATACAGGAAGGAGAAGAGCCCAGGTGAGCTGGTCATTGTTTTTTTCATCCGTGTGGGCTTTGTAATAGGGAAAGAACTTGCTGATATAGGCGGGCATACCCAGGCTGGCCAGCGAAAACATGATATTGGCAAAAGCGATAAAAATCCCGGTGAGCCCATATTGTTCTCTCGAAAAACCACCCTGCCTGATAAATAAAGCGGTATTGATCAAACCCAGCGCAAATCCAAAATACACAACAACGGAAGAAATGATGCTTTGTCTTCTGATGTGGCTCATGTGGCGTAAAAATAGGGAATAGTCTTCTGTGTTTCCCCTGTCAAACCATGGTCTTTGACACGCTGTGAGTCTATTCCTGTTTTCTAACGCTGATATAAAAATTGGGATCCACTTCTACATTCATTGATACCGGCATTTTTAAAATCACCTTTTGTTCCCTGGGCAATGGATAAATCCATTGTCCGTTGGTGAGGAGCACCGGCATATCAAAATCTTTGATGCAATGTGTCCATTTGAACCGGACCTGTCCACCTTCCTGAATCAAAACCAATTCAGGTATTTGTGTCGTGCGGAGATACTGGTCGAAAATTTTCCCTAAATCCTTTCCGGATTTCTGCGAAAAGTATTTTTCTACCTGATTGCTGGTTACCGTCTGATGATAAAAATCCCGGTTGAGTCCTCTCAGTATTTCCCGGAATAGCACATCGTTATGAATGACCTGCCTGATAGTATGAATGAGGTTGGCTCCTTTATAATACATGTCTCCGCTGCCTTCTGCATTGACCCCATAAGTTGCAATGATCGGCGCATCATTAACAATATGCTTTCTGAGGCCCTGTACATATTCACTGGCTGCTTTTTTACCATAGTAATATTCAGTGAACAGTGTTTCAGAATAATCAGTAAACCCTTCATGAACCCACATATCGGCAATGTCTTTTGTGGTGATATTGTTGCCAAACCATTCATGTCCGCTTTCGTGAACAATAATATAATCCCATTTATTTCCCCACCCGCTTCCCGAAAGGTCATAATGATGGCTACCCTGACGGTACCCGTTTTCAAAACCATTTCCATAAGCAATGGCACTTTGGTGTTCCATTCCCAGGTGCGGCGCTTCGATCAACTGGTACCCATCTTCATAAAAAGGATAAGGACCAAACCAATATTCAAACGCTTTAAGCATATTGTGTACCTCTTTAGGCATGTATTGTTTTGCTCTCTGGAGATTATAATCCAGTACCCAATAGTTAAGATCCAGGTTTCCTTTTTCCCCGTTATAAGTTTCGCTGAAGTTGAGAT
>JANLYU010000129.1:0-6736 GCA_031365785.1 Flavisolibacter sp.
CGGTAAGATAGGAAACTAGCCAGCCTCACATCAAGGAATACATTTCCCAGGATCTTGAAAAAATTTGATTTTACTTTCCATAAATCCGCAATGGCAATCGGATTACGGGAAAAAGTGCGGGCACTGTTACTACCAAAGGCATAACCTGATGGATTGGCGGCAGTAATGTATTTAGGATCGCTAACTGGCAGAATAGGAAGATTGTTGAAGAGGTCATACCAGGGGTTGCCCACTTCAAAATTTCCCTGTTGCGGACTGTGCCTGTTTGAATTTGACAACATCACGTTCTCTGTAATCTTGAAACGTCCCCTCGAAGCTTCGGAATTGATCCGTAAAGCAGCTCTTTCAAAATTATGTCCAAGCAAGGTGCCCTTGTCTCTCAGGTAAGAACCTGAAATCAGAATACTGGAATTTCTTCCACCTCCTGATAAGGTTACATTATAATCCTGAATCATTCCTCTTCTCAGTATCAGGTCTGCCCAATTGGTATTGGTGCCATTATAAGTCGCTACGTCGGATTGTAATGTATAGCCTGCGTTTTGATAAGCCTGTTTATTGGTGGCTACATATTCCGCTCCATTCATCATATCATATCTTTTGGGCACCATGGAGCTGCTGTACCGCCCCGATGCGGAAACTTTCATGGGACCTTCCTTACCTTTTTTTGTGGTGATGATGATGACGCCATTTCCTGCCCTCGAACCATAAATGGCAGCTGCAGATGCGTCCTTCAATACCTGGATACTTTCCACATCATTTGGATTGACGGTGGTATTAGGATCACTGAACATACCATCAATGACATATAAGGGATTTCCATTTCCCAATACCGTACTCAGGCCCCTGATATTAACGACTGCTTCCTGGCCGGGTGCACCACCAGTTCTTACGGCAACACCAGCAGCCATACCCTGCAATTGTTCAGGCAGTGAGCGGGAAGTGAGGCGCTGCGTATTTTGTGTATTTACCACGCTGGTTGCGCCCGTAAGATCTTTTTTACGCACTGACTGGTAACCAATGACCACCACTTCATTCATAGTGGAATTGGCAGCCGTCATCACCTCATTGAAATCTGCACCGGTTACAGCAAGTTCCCTGCTTTCATAGCCGACAGATGTCACTACCAGCGTACTACCTACGGGTGCATCAATAACAAATCGGCCATTGGCATCGGTAACCACCGTTTTACCGGTTCCTTTTACGGAAACAGAAACTCCGGCCAATGGTTCGCCTGATGCGGTGCGCAACGTTCCTTTGACATTTTGCTGCGCCATCACATTTAGGCTGAAGAGCAAAGCAAGACAAATGGCTGTGCTTTTTAGCAAACTTTTTTTAATTTTCATTGCAGTTGTTTTAAATCTCTAAATTGTTTTAGCAGGATGAATGAACGTTATCATGGGTGGATACTTTTATTTTTAAACTCGAATCCCTGAATATCAATTCAGGTTCCAGCATTTTCTTTACAGGATCAACCTTATAAAAGGTATTGTTAGCAGACAGTTTGAAAAATAATTTAGCTGCTTCTTCGCCCATACGAATTGTTTGCTGGTCAACAGTGGAAAGAGAGGGCGAAATATATTCACCAAATGCTTCGTTGGCAAACCCTATAAGTGCTATTTCATCGGGTATTTTTCTGCCGGCTGCTTTGATGGATTGCATTGCTCCAAGTGCCGTAAAATCTTCCACTGCAAATACACCATCAGGCTGTGCCTTTCCAGATAATAACCGGTTCATACAGGCGCGACCAGAATCGATAGTTACTTTACCAAATTCAATAAGTTTTTTGTCAATAGCGATACCATGGTCCTGTAAAGCTTCCATATAGCCGCGCAGGCGCTCCTTGAAAATCATTACATGTTGCTGGCCACCAATGTGCGCAATTCGACGGCATCCCTGGTGGATCAGATGTTGCGTGGCACGATAGGCGCCCTGGAAGTCATCAATCACCACAGAAGGAACACCCAGTTTGTCATTAGCTCTGTCAAATAAAATCAAGGGTATGCCCCGCTTTTTAATTTTCTGGAAGTGTTCTGTGTTGGTGGTTTCCTTGGATAAAGAAACCAGCACGCCGTCCACCCTGGAACGAAGAAATGTTTCAACGCCTTTGATTTCGAATTCCATCAATTCATTGGACTGAAACATCAAAACATTGTAGTCCATCGTACTGGCTACTTTTTCTATGCCGTGAACCACGGAACCAAAAAAATTAATTTCTGCACTGGGTATCATCACTCCCAGAATGCGGGTCTTTCCCAGGCGAAGTGAGGAAGCCACTCTGTTATGCTGATAGTCGAGGCGGGTTGCTGTAGTGCGAACAGCATTTTTTGTAAGATCACTGATGGCAGGATGGCCGTTCAGTGCACGTGATACGGTAGAAGCTGTTACTTTCAATTCACGAGCTATATCATGAATGGTTGTCTTGGTAATGGAACCAGGCATAGCAGTTATGCAATCGTTTGCATGAATGTAACTAATTAATCAAAACGAAAAAAAATTTATTTCGCGGGGGAAGTAGGAAGTACTGAAGTATATTTTTCGAAGCATCAACAAGCCTACCCTGGGGTAAGGGTATTAATAAAATACTTTACCTGGAGATTCATCACCAAAACAATGCAGGGAAATCAATGAGTTTATTTAAGAAACACCCTGAATAATAGATAATTTGTAACAAAGCATCTGGAGGTTGATTTTTCAGTCAGTAGTTTAAAACCTAACAGATCTGGTTTTACTGGATTTACTTATTAGAAGATTTTAATTCTGCGCAAAATATACTGATTGCGCGACTTTTTAGAAGAATATCAATTTGGCTGCAATTTTTCAAGAAATGACCAGCAGTATATTTATTCTTTGTAAAAGTTGATTTTACTTAAACAATATGCCTGATAGGATGACAAAGGTTATTAAAATTATTACTTCCGATTAATGATCGTTCAACGGCAACGCTCTCTCCTGGAATTCTTTCCAATTCAGGTATTCATCGCCCTTGCGCTGCTCCACCATGGTAATGCAGTTTTCCACCGGACAAATCAACTGACACAGATTACATCCTACGCATTCTTCTTCCTTAATGGCATAGGTATTATAAGGATTCCCATAGGTAAGACTGATGGACTGGTGTGAAGTATCCTCGCAGGCAATGTAACAAAGCCCACAATGAATGCATTTATCCTGGTTGATGTGTGCTACATGATGGTAATTAATATCCAGGTCTTCCCAGTGCGTTAACGTAGGAACCGATTTACCAATGAAATCCGCAATGGTGGCAAAACCTTTTTCATCCATCCAGTTGTTTAGTCCTTCGCACAGGTCCTCCACGATTCTAAACCCATGTTTCATCGCCGCTGTGCAAACTTGTACAGTGGTGGCGCCCAACAACATAAATTCCACCGCATCCTTCCACGTGCTGATGCCACCAATACCCGACACCGGAACCCTTCGCGTGGTTTCATTCTGGCTGATCGTTGCTAAAAATTTTAAAGCAATGGGCTTCACCGCAGGTCCGCAGTAACCTCCAAACACCGATTTGCCTGCCACATAAGGATTGGGCACGAACGTGTCGAGGTCAATGCCTGTAACAGACTGAATGGTATTAATCAGGGAGAGTGCACTGCTTCCCGCCTCTACGGCAGCTTTTCCTGTAGGCACTACGGAATGTACATTCGGAGTGAGCTTGGTGATCACCGGAATGGTGGCTTTTTCCATCACCCATTGCACCACCATCCGTGCAATCTCCGGATCCTGTCCTACGGCAGCACCCATTCCTCTTTCTGTCATGCCATGAGGACAACCGAAATTCAATTCCAATCCATGCGCGCCTGTATCCTCCACCTGTGCAATCAATTCATGCCATTTTTCTTTTGTATTGTCGGCCATCAAGGATACGACCATGGCCCTGTCGGGAAATAACCGGATGCATTCTTCAATTTCACGCAAATTCAAATGCAGGGGCCTGTCGGAAATCAGTTCGATATTATTGAATCCCATGATGCGTGTACCATTATAGTTCACTGCTGAATAACGTGAAGACACATTCTTCACCTGTGATCCTAACGTTTTCCAAACCACCCCGCCCCATCCGGCTTCAAAGGCACGCAGCACATTGATTTTTTTATCCGTGGGTGGCGCACTCGCCAGCCAGAAGGGATTGGGTGACTTTATTCCGAGGAAGTTTGCGCTGATGTCGGCCATGGGAAGTATGTTGAGTGTTAAATGATAAATGTGAAAACAGATCCATGTTTATTTGTTGATTTTTTCCTTCAATAATGATTCCTGGCTTGTTTTCACGATCTTAATCAATATGTTGATAATGTGCTCCAATGAATTCAGATAGGGTGTATAATCATGTTTTACCAATTGACTTCTTTCGAGCAGCCGTAACCAATATCTAGCCTCACGTGCTTCCTTGGATGAGATTGACATTTTTGCAATAAAATCCCTTTTCGATTGACCCGCATTCGCTTCTTCCACATTCGCACCAATGCTGGTAGCGCATTTAAATAATTGCCGGGCAATTACATATTCCTTATTTTCTACCAAAAGCTTATACAATGAAATAATTTTCAGGGAAAAATCAAATGTCAAATCAATGATAATATTCTCGCTGCTCATTAACTGTATTTTAATAAAATAAAATACAGTATTACGATCCTACCTGAAAAGAGAATATCCGCATATATTATCCGTTAAAAACACATTTTCTCTTTTGATTTTTTCATATAATATATTTCGTTCTTAATGAATGTCTTCGAAACAAACCTCCGATACTAAAACAAAATTCTGCATAAGCATTTCGATTAAGGCTCAACGATAAACAAGCAAATATTTATCATTTAAAATTTATCATTTATCATAATACCCAAATAACTTAATATCGCCGCCGCGCCTTCCTTCCCTTCCTGCACCGCATGAACCACTTCTTTTCCTCCATTGACACAATCACCTCCGGCAAAAACGCCAGGCACATTAGTAGCAGATCCTTTAACCACAAGCTTTCCATCGATGTGTTGCATACCATGTTGTTCTACCAAATTCGTGAAGGGCATTTGTCCAGCTGCCTTGATCACCATGTCTACTTCTATAGAAAAAAGATTTCCTTTATCAACTGGAGTTTTTCTACCAGAAGTATCTGGTGGCCCCAATTCCATTTCACTGCATATCAATTGTGTAACCCGGCCCCCGTTGCCTTGTATTTCTTTGGGTGCTGCCAGCCATTTCACCTGGCAACCATCCAGCCGGGCCAGGTCAAGTTCTACTTTCGTGCAAGGCATTTCATGCTCTGTTCTTCGATACAGTATGGTGACTTCCTTTGCCCCCAGCCGCTTCGCCTGCGTAGCCGCATCAATCGCTGTCATGCCAAGTCCAATGACTGCAACACGATTACCCACCTTCACCTGCCGTAAAGGTGAAGACCTTAATCCATAAATAAATTCTATGGCATCCACCACACCATCCAGTTCCTCACCCGGAATATTTAATTGCCTAGCTAAACCTACACCGATGCCCAGGTAAACAGCATCGTATTGTGATTGGAGCTCCTGCAGTGTCATATCCTTACCCAATTCCTTATTGTAGGCTATACTAATGCCACCTATGGAGGTGATGAAATCCACTTCATCCTGGCAAAACGCGGGTGTAACTTTATAGGCTGCTATGCCGTAGGTCATTAGTCCACCGCCTTTATTTTCTTTTTCAAATATGGTTACATCAATACCGTGGCGAGACAACACATGTGCACAAGAGAGTCCCGCAGGACCTGCTCCTACCACAGCCACTTTTTTTCCAACGGAAGGCTTCCTTTCAAACATTTGCCATTTTTCCCTGATGGGCTTTTCCGTGGCATACCGTTGCAGTTTGGCAATGGGAATTGGCGCTTCCTCCATCAGGTTGAATACACATGCACCTTCGCAAAGTTTCTCTACCGGACACACTCTGGAGCAGCCTCCCCCAAAAATATTAGCATCAAAGATGGTGTGCGCTGACCCCCTGATATTGTCTGTTGTGATCTGCTTGATGAATTTGGGAATATTGATACTGGTGGGGCACGATTTAGTGCAGGGCGCATCATAACAAAACAAACAGCGGTTCGCTTCTACCATCGCCGCTTCCTTTTCTTCAAATGGGGGATGGATGTCGGAAAAATTCTGTTCGTATTCCGCTGGTGAGAGTTTGTTACTTTCAATCATTCATTGTACTCATTATGCTGTATGATGTATGTTGTATGAATAAACATGTTTCATTTAACATTTATCATTTAAAATAAATCATAGTTCAACAATCTTTCCATACGTCTCCGGCCTTCTGTCCCTGAAAAATTGCCAGACGCTCCTTACTTCCTCGATCATATCCAAATCAAATTCTGCTACCAGAAGTTCATCCTTATCTTCAGAAGCCTGTGCAAATATTTGTCCACGCGGATCAACGAAATAAGAAGAGCCATAAAATTTTCCAAGGTTCCATGGTTTTTCTTCTCCTACGCGGTTGATGCATCCCATGAAATATCCATTCGCTGCAGCATGAGCAGGCTGCTCCAGTTTCCACAGGTATTGAGATAACCCTGCTACCGTTGCAGAAGGATTGTATACGATCTCCGCACCATTGAGCCCAAGCACCCTGGCCCCATCCGGAAAGTGCCGGTCGTAGCATATGTAAACGCCCACTTTTGCATAGCGTGTCTGGAAAACCGGATAACCCAGGTTGCCTGGCTTGAAAAAAAATTTTTCCCAGAATCCTGATGTAT
>JANLYU010000162.1:0-3663 GCA_031365785.1 Flavisolibacter sp.
ATCATATTTGACCCGGATGCCCAAGGCCTTGAAGGCCTGCACCAGTTCTTTTGCCTTGTTGTCGATCTGTTGCTTTTGTTCATCACCCTTGTAAATGGGTATGATCACCACCTGTACAGGTGCGATCCTTGGAGGAAGTACCAGGCCTTCATCGTCGCTGTGTGCCATCACCAAAGCACCGATCAGCCGCGTGCTGACTCCCCAGCTGGTAGCCCATACATATTCCAGCTTATTTTCCCTGCTCAGGAATTTTACATCAAAAGCACGTGCAAAATTTTGTCCAAGGAAATGTGACGTTCCGGCCTGCAGGGCCTTTCCATCCTGCATCAGTGCTTCTATGCAATAAGTATCTTCAGCACCGGCAAACCGTTCACCCGGAGTTTTCACACCACGTATCACCGGCAAGGCCATAAATTCTTCTGCAAAGGTGGCATATACAGCCAGCATTTGTTTGGTTTCAGCAATGGCTTCCTCCGAAGTAGCATGAGCCGTATGGCCTTCCTGCCACAAAAATTCAGAGGTGCGCAAAAAAAGCCTGGTGCGCATTTCCCATCGTACCACATTGGCCCATTGATTGACCAGGATGGGAAGGTCGCGGTAAGACTTGATCCAGTCCTTATAAGTACTCCATATGATGGCCTCACTGGTTGGCCTGACCACCAGTTCTTCCTCCAGCTTAGCGTCGGGATCCACTATCAATTTACCCTTATGATCAGGGTCTGACTTCAAACGGTAATGGGTGACCACTGCACATTCTTTTGCAAATCCCTCCGCATTTTTCTCTTCAGCTTCAAATAAGCTTTTGGGAACAAACAATGGGAAATAAGCATTCTGGTGACCTGTTTCCTTGAACATTCTGTCCAGTTCATCTCTCATATTTTCCCATAATGCATATCCATAAGGCTTGATGACCATACAACCTCTCACTGCAGAATAATCAGCCAGCCCACCCTTTATTACCAAATCATTATACCATTGAGAATAGTCTTCTGTTCTTGACGTTAATTCTTTTGCCATATTTTATAAAAAATCTTCGACCTTTACCTTTTGTTTAACAGCAAATTGCGGTAATTTACTGTCAGGTGTAAAAGTAACATTAACCTCTAAATTGATTGCCATGAAATCTACTTTACCCTTTCTTTCCATAGCACTTTTCTTTACCAGCTGCACCACTGCATATAAATCTGGTCAAACACCTGACGATGTTTATTTTTCTCCTGAACGCCCCCAAGAGGAATATGTTCGTAAAGAATCAAGGGAAGAAAAGTATGATCGTTCCAACAGGTACGATGAAGATGCTTTCCGCGATGACCGTTACCTGCGCATGAAGATCCGTGATCGGCGGTATGAAGGTATGTATGATGATTATTATTCTTACAATCCTTATTATTACCATTATGTAAACGGTTCTTTGTTTTACAACAGCCCTTGGTCTTCTTATTCTTACTGGAATTATTATTATAATCCTTATCATTCCCATTCAGTAATGGGCAATAACAGAACACCGATTGTGCGCACACCTCGAACGTTCGACCTGAGTGTCTATGATCCACAGGCGACATATACTGGACGAAATTCAAAGGGGCCCAGAACCTCTGGAAGCAGTTACATTTCCAGGGATTATGGATCTGATAAC
Organism: Flavisolibacter sp.; assembly: GCA_031365785.1. Lineage (GTDB taxonomy): Bacteria > Bacteroidota > Bacteroidia > Chitinophagales > Chitinophagaceae > Flavisolibacter. Next base: position 1,637 of record JANLYU010000162.1, read on the forward strand.
CGCGACAATAATAATTACCGGGGAAGCGGAAAAAATGCGGGAGGATTCCTTAGGGAAGTGTTTGGAGGTAATGATAATTCTGCATCCAAATCTAATCCTAGCGGATCTTCGGGATCATCATCAGGTTCCTCAGGTTCTGGACAAAGTTCGAATGCACCGACAAGGAAATTCTAAAATTTATCTGAAAGAATCATAAGAAATGCTTGCCAACATATGGCATCCTGACCATGTTTTGTTCCTTATAATGCACCCCATCAATATGAAAAAAGTTTTTTTCCTTGCCTGCTGTTCCCTTGTCATGATTCAACTTTTTGCCCAGGAACCGGCGGATGCTTTGAGGTATTCGTGGTATGTTCCCGGAGCTTCTGCCCGTATAAAAGCTATTGGAGGTGCCATGGGTTCTTTAGGAGGGGATATCACGGCTACGTTTGTGAACCCGGCTGGCCTCGCTTTTTATAAAACTGGTGATTTCATTATGAGTCCCTCCTACCAGTTTGGAAAATTGAAATCCAACTACCTGGGCACTGATTCTATTCATAAATTCAACCAATTTTCATGGGGTACTACAGGTTTTGTTATTGGGGGTGGAAATGGATTGCGTACCATACGAAGTACAGCGCTCAGTATTGCCTATAACAGAACGGCTGACTTCAATAGTCACGTGGCTTATAAAGGAAAGAATACTCAAAGCTCCTACTCGCAAAAATATTTGGAAGAAATTCAGCGCGATAATATTAAAGATGGTAATGTGCTGGCCACCAAATATCCTTTTGGTTCCTCACTTGCCTTCAACACATTCTGGATTGATACGGTTGGTGGTGGCGTGAATGGAAATTTTCAGTTCCAAAGCCGTTCGGCCAAACTTCTTTCTACAGGACTGTTACAGCAAAACGATGTGCGAAACTCAGGAGGTATTGATGAATTTGCATTAGGACTGGCCATGAACAGAAATGATAAATTATTTATTGGAGGTTCCATTGGTGTTCCCATTTTGCATTATAAAAGAATTGGTGAATTCATAGAAGCTGATGCTACCAACAATAAAAGCAACCATTTTGAAGATGCCATTGTTGATGAAGAGCTGAACACTTATGGTGTGGGTTTCAATGTAAAAGGGGGTTTGATTTATAAGCCACAGGAAAACTGGAGACTAGGACTGGCCCTTCATTCGCCCACCTTCTACACCCTCACAGATAAATACCGGACTTCAGTAACAGCGGATGTGGAAAACGGATCATTGTTATCCGACTATTCCATTGATTACACGAACAATGAACCTTCACAATTCAAGTATTCGTACACATCACCTTATAAAGTGATTGGAAGTATTTCCTATGTACTGAGGGAAATTCAGGATGTGAAAAAACAACGCGGATTTCTGACTGGCGATGTGGAATTTATTAATTACAAAGTCTCTTCCTACAGACCTGATGATCCAACCAATACCGACCAGACTACCAAGGATTATTTAGTGCAGCTGAATAGAGCCATTGACAAGGCTTATAAAGGAGCTTTCAATTTCAAGGTGGGTGGTGAGTTAAAGTTTACTACGGTGATGGTTCGACTGGGAGCGGCCTATTATGGCAATCCTTATAAGGATGTCAAAGGTGAACATGGGAATAAATTGAACCTCAGCGGAGGGTTGGGGTACCGCAACAAAGGTTTTTTTATTGACCTTACTTATGTGCAGGCTTTCAATAAAGACATCAATTTTGCGTACCGTCTTAAAAATAGCCCTTATTCCGGAGCCACCACAAAAACCAGTGCAGGCAATGCTTTCCTGACTTTGGGGATAAAGATCTGACATCTTACTAAAGGAATTGAATAGGGGCGTACCATGCCCCTTTACTTTTGCATTATAAAAGTGATTACCGGCTAAATTAGTAAGGCAAGACCTGAAGAATCCATGAATAAGAAAAATCTTTACGCGTTTATCATAGCATTTATTTTATTGATCACCGTCATTATCCTGAACCGGCTTGCCTTCAATAAATTGAGCAGCTATACGGCGCAGGTCAATCATACCC
>JANLYU010000193.1:0-14082 GCA_031365785.1 Flavisolibacter sp.
GACCAGGCTTTATAACTTACTCTTTCAGTTTTTATTGTTTGATCATCCTTTTACTTTCCATCCAACCATTCATCCTGATGTTAACCATATAAGTTCCGCGTTGTAACTCATTAATGGAGATGTAGTTTTTTTCTATTCCAGCACTTGATTTATTGAGGTCAAATCTTTTAACCACAGCACCAGAAATATTCACTATTTGAACTTGTACCTTTCCGGTTTTTTCATTGTTCAACACCAATTGAAAACCTCCCACTGCAGGATTAGGGAATACTTCGACAGCGGCTGTTGTTCTTACTTCCGGAACTATTTCGGTAGTTGCCACAGATAAAGTGGTTGTAACTGGTGGTACAAATTCCATCCAGTTAAGATTCCATCCACCATTAGAAATATTAGTCGCAATTCTTAAAAATTGTTGTCCTGCTGGTAAGGAAATAGTTGTGGTAATCGTTTGCCAAACCTGGTTGCCACCAGTTGTGGGAACAGCAATTGTTTTCAACACGCTTCCACTTTGATTGTACAATGCAAATTGAGCACCCTTTCCGGCATGAGCTACGCGGAAACGCACAGTATATAAACCGGCTGACGGCAGGCTTACTGAATAATCCATCCAATCATTGATGTCCTGACCAGTTACGTCTTTACCTCCACCAGTATCTGTAGTATTTTCTAAGAGTACACCCAACATATTGGAATAATTTTCCGCTTCAATCCTGATAGTGGAAGGGGGTGGTGTTACCAGGAGATTCAAATCGAACCAGTTGATATTCCATCCGCCGCTGGCAGCTGTTGTTACGATGCGCAGTGTCTGTTGACCTGCAGGAAGCGTAACACTTACAGAAACGGTTTGCCAGGTTTGCCATCCACCAGTATTGGGAACGGTGATGGTGGAAAGAATGGTACCGTCAGATTTTCTTAACTGGAACTGGGCACCGGTGTTGATACTGGCCACCCTGAAACTGGCGGTGTATGTTCCTGCAGTAGAAAGGTTTACAGGATAATCCATCCAGTCGTTATTGTCCTGGTAACCAACGTCCTGTCCGCCTCCGGTGTCTGTGGTAGTTTCCACCTGGATGCCAAACATGGCAGAAAAGTTTTCCGCTTCTATTCTGACAGATGAAGACGCTGCACCATTCACAGTAACGTTTACATCACTGCTTCCGGTTGAATTCTGATTGTCGGTTACTGTTAAGCGGAAGGTGTAAGTACCCTGAACCAGAGCACTGGCAGTAGTAAGGGCAGCATTAGGAGTTGAAAGCGTTGCTGTGGAAGGACCAGCCACCTGCGTCCAGTTGTAGGAAGCAATGGTTCCATCCGCGTCTGTACCTGATCCACTCAATTGAACGGAAGAGGTAGGCAGGGTAATAGTTTGAGCAACACCGGAATTGGCTACAGGAGGTTTATTTAAAGGTGGGGGTAAAACTGTTCCTGACAAAGTATATTCAAACCAGTTGAAATTCCAGCCTCCACTTGCTACTGTAGTTAATATTCGAAGTGTCTGTTGTCCGGCCGGCAAAGAAAAAGTAGCACTAACATTTTGCCAATACTGGAATCCACCGGTACTGGGGACAGTAATAGTGGAGAGAATGGTACCATCTGCTTGGCGAATCTGGAATTGTGCATCAGAAAACTGAGCCGCGATACGGAACTTAAAGGTATAAGATGCCGCTGCAGGAACATTGATTGAATAATCTAACCAGTCATTGTAATCCTGATAACCTATATTTTGACCTCCTCCATAATCAGAAGTAGTTTCTACTTTGATGCCAAACATGTTGGTAAAATTCTCCGCTTCAATTCTGGTAGAAGGACCCATTACAGAGTACAGTTGTACTGGAATTTTTGACCAGTCAGACCACAAAGTGCCTCTAAGTACGCGGGCATCATAAGTACCGAGCTGATTCACTACTATTGAATTTGTTGTAGCTCCGGGAATCAGAATGCCATCTTTCCTCCATTCATAAGCGTTAAATCCAGGTGGGAGGCCTATTGTAGTATTAACGGCTTCTCCCGGCACAAACTCTGTTTTATTATAGAGTGCATGCGGGTTGGATGCATATGCTTTATTTACAAAAGGCCAAAAATCAGGTTCTGCCCAGGTGGCATCCCAGGTGTTGTGATAATTTAATGGATAAGTTTTGCGCTTAAAATCTGCTCCAGCGGAATCGAGAATATATTTATTATAATCAGCTGCTCCAGGTGTAGGGTTATTATCGAGTCCTCCATTTGCATACCAGATAGGCGTAAATTTTTCTTTGTTCACCAAATCAGGGGCGGTGTAATTACCCGGTGGTGACATGGTGACAATACCACACATATAGGTTGGGTTCTCAAGAAACATGTTCATGGAAGCAATGCCACCAGATGAAAGTCCGTTATTAACCACCCTGAATGGATCCAATTTATTATTGACTACCATATAGTCGATGATTTCTTTCATGGCCTGGTAATGACTAGACCCAAAAAAACCACTTAATTCAGTAAGTGTTTGCATGGCGATCACATAACCATCGAATGTTCCATTATCAACGGCATCGCGAAACATTTTACAACCAAGCCATAAATGAAACTCATTATCAAATAAATCACCCTTTTCTCCCAAGCCGTGCCAAAAAACCAGCATCGGATATTTTTTACCATCATTCACATTTGGATTATAGGTCTTTGGAAATTTGATTCTAAAGGCTATTCCTTTATATATATAAGCCTTGTAGGAATTGGTATTCCATCCAAAGTAAGTCCTTGGGGTTCTAACCCATTTTCCTATTTGTCCGTAAAAGGGTTGTACTGGCTTGTTCAGTGAGTCATAATCCATTACAGAGTCTGTTGGATTGAGCATGCTTTGATTCAAGATGATCTGTCCTTGTGAAGGCTTTTGAAAACAAAGTGTAGCTACAAATAGAATAAGAAGGTGTTTTGTCAAATTTTTCATGGCGATACGTAGCATTAATAGTTCGGATGATAGAAATAAACTCGGAGCGCTATACTCATTGATGTTCATTCTTCTGTTTCTACTACAGGAATAATTGTACCAAGCTTGAAAAAGCTTATTTTTTAGAGATATAGAGTAATAAAAGCCCCACATCATCAAAGACATGATCGACAATCTGTTGCCACCAGTTTTGTACTGAAACATTATAAAAAATTAACAATTGTAAGGGATTATAAACCAAAAGTTGGCTTGTCATAAGATAGAAGCAGGATATTCTATCTGTTTTGATTTTCTAAGAATTCTGATTCTTATTCACGGTGGTAAAGTTCTCAATAACCAGGCGGTTACTCCGGGGGTAGGAGATTTTTGTGCTTACCACGCTCTTTATGGATCTAATATACAAAATAATTTATAATTCAAAAGTCACCTCTATGAATAAAGAGCGAAAGCTTCCATCCTTATTCATGATGATTACAAGCGAATAATGAAGCTGGCCAAAGTGATCTAAATTTTATGTGTGGTGATCTAGACTTTATCCTTTACAAGGGAGCAGGAGCATGTTCGAATTTTTTATACCGGCCAGTCATTTTACCAATGGTATACGTAGCTGGTATCACAAACGCTTTGACAAATTTAGGTAGTTCGGGCATTTCATGCTCTTTCCGGTATCGGTACAACAAATAAGCTCCATCGAACTGCTCTGGTTTTTCGCTACCGCTTTCATTCATCGCGTTGTAGAGGGCGGTGAGATAAAAAATTATATTATAGGCAGGCTTGATCCAGCCAAAACAATTCAATTCATCTTCTCCTGCATTCCAGAATCGGTATGGTATTCCCCTTTTAAACATCACTGTTTGACCAATAGTTGCATAATTGACCTCCCCATCTCCCAACTGATAAGCCATTTTCCCATGCAAAACAGTAAGTGATTCATCTTGTACATGGTGGGTGTGCATGATCGGACGTGCATGTGGGGGTACATAAGTTTCGATAATCAGCTTTTCCTCTCCATCTTCCACTTCCATCCTGTGAAATGTCAGCTCTTCTCCTAAAGGATTTTTAATAATGTGTGGTAAAGTATAGTTCATACAGCAAGTTTTGATAAACAGTAAGGTAACCAATTCACTAAAGATTTCCTTCTCCCATACAAAGTTTATTAGGACTTACTTGTCCATTGGCCCTGCAGACTCAACAATTTATTCAACAACTTACAGCGGATTCACAAATTACCCACAGCCTTAGGTTTTTTACCTCCGTAATAGGGTTCTATGTTACTTTGCAAACATGCAGCAGTACTTACAGCTTTTACGGCATATTCTGCAGGAAGGGGTCGAAAAGAAAGACCGAACCGGAACAGGTACGGTCAGTTGCTTTGGCTACCAGATGAGGTTTGACTTGTCTGAAGGGTTTCCATTGGTGACTACAAAAAAATTGCACCTCAAAAGCATCTTATTTGAACTGCTCTGGTTTTTGAAAGGACAGACAAATATTTCTTTTTTACAGGAAAATGGTGTTCATATTTGGGATGAGTGGGCAGATGAAAACGGAGACCTTGGTCCCATCTATGGCAAACAGTGGAGAAGTTGGGAAGGGGCTCATGGAAAAACCATTGATCAGGTGTCAGAACTCATTACACAAATACGGAAAAACCCTGATAGCAGAAGGCTGATCATCAGTGCCTGGAATGTTTCCGAGCTTTCTGAAATGGCTTTAATGCCCTGTCATGCACTTTTTCAGTTTTATGTAGCCAATGGAAAATTGAGCTGCCAGCTGTATCAAAGAAGTGCCGATGTTTTTTTGGGTGTTCCCTTCAATATCGCCTCTTATGCCCTCCTGACCCTGATGGTAGCGCAGGTTTGTCAGCTCCAGCCGGGTGAGTTGGTACATAGTTTTGGCGATGTGCATATTTATACCAACCACATGGATCAGGTCCGGTTGCAATTGACCAGAACTCCTTATCCGTTGCCGGTAATGAAACTCAACCCACATATCAATGACATTTTCGGTTTCAGGTACGAAGATTTTTCACTGGAAAACTATCAATCGCATCCGGCTATAAAAGCTCCAGTGGCCGTTTGACCCATTAGATCACATCAGTTGTTCATGCAGCATAACAATTTTGTACTTCAAGATGATTCTTCTGGAGCAGGATCAGGGTCCAGGATCCTGGTTAGCCTTTTGGTGGCAGCGGACGAGAAAAATGTGATTGGACTAAAAAACCAGCTTCCATGGAACTTGCCGGGAGACCTTACTTATTTCAAAAATTTAACCTGGGGGATGCCCCTTCTGATGGGTAGAAAGACCTTTGAATCTATTGGTAAAGCGCTCCCTGGCAGAAAAAACATTGTCATCACGCGCAATCATAATTGGCACCATAAAGACGTTAGTGTCGTTCATTCCATTACCGAAGCAACAAACCTTGCCAGAGGTGCAGGTGCGAAGGAAATATTTGTGATCGGGGGAGCCGAAATATTCCAACAGGTTTTCTCCCAGGCTTCCCGAATTTATTTAACCCGCATTCATCATCAATTTGATGGCGATGTTTATTTTCCGGAATTGAACTCAGCAGAATGGACATTGGTGCAACATCAACTCCATGCAGCCGATGACATAAACCCTTTTGCATATTCCTTTCAGGTATGGGAAAGAGCGGACAGAAATAAAACTGCCAATCAATGAGAGCTCTGGAACACTATTTTTAATAAAGTATCCTTATCTATCATCACCGTGTATTCTTCCATTGAACTAGCTACAAAATTTATAAAGTACTATTTATGGGCATCTAACGGTAAGGGGCATGGTATTCATTCACCTTTTGTATATGATTTTATCCATTCCGTTCTGCGCGATCAGGGAAATAGTAAACCTCCCTTACAACTGGAAGTGTTACGCAAAAAACTATTGTCAGATCAGCGAACAGTGACCCGTCAAGATCTGGGAGCAGGGTCAAGAAAAAAGTTCAGCGAAAAAGATCAGGTGGCCCGTATTGCGGCCACGGCTCTTAAGAACAAAAAATATGCTCAGCTGATGTATCGCCTGGTAACCTACTATCATCCAAACATGATGATCGAACTGGGAACGTCATTGGGTTTAACCACCGCTTACCTGGCGAAGGCCAACGAAAATGCCACCATTTTCACTCTGGAAGGGAATCCTTCAATCGCAGCAATAGCCCGTGAAAATTTTGAACTGATGGGGCTCAACAACATCCGCCTGAAAGAAGGACATTTCGATCAAACACTTCCGGATATTTTAAAAGATGCAGCGCAAATTGACCTGGCATACATAGACGGCAATCATACATATGCCGCTACTATCCGGTATTTTGAGATGATGGTGAGTTGTTCTCACAGCGATACCATTTTGGTTTTTGATGACATTCATTGGAGTGCGGAAATGGAAACTGCATGGGAAGAAATCACCCATCATCCGGCTGTATCATATACCATTGATGTATTTTTTATGGGCTTTGTTTTTTTTAAAAAAGAATTCAAAGTGAAACAACAATTTTCCATCAGGTTTTGAACGGTATTATTAAGCCTTACACCGGATCTCCTAGATCCATGAATACTTTATCCATGCAGTGTCTCTTACACCCGCCATGATCTCATACCCTAAATTCATACATAAAGAAAATGGTACACTACATTTGCCATTGATTTTTAACATATATTGAATGCATGATCGTAGGTATTCTTAAAGAACCATCATTTGAAACCAGGGTCACACTACTACCTGAAGGTGTCGCCCAACTGACCAAGAAAGGAATTGTAGTACAGGTAGAATCTGGGGCAGGTAGTAAAGCTTCCGCAACAGATAGTGATTATGAAAAAGCAGGAGCCAGAATTTTTTCTGCGGAGGAAGTGGTGCAGAACTGTGAAGTTATTTTGTGTATGCACGCCCCATCCCCGCAATTGGTGTTTCCGAAAAACAAAATACTGATCGGAGCTTACCAGCCTTTATACAATCAAGATCTGATGCGGCAATGGGCATCCAACCAACTCACTGTTTTCAGTTTGGATATGCTGCCCCGGACCACAAGGGCGCAAAACATGGATGTCCTGAGTTCACAAGCTAATATTGCGGGGTATAAGGCCGTGTTGACCGCTGCGAATCTTTACCCTCGTTACTTTCCCATGTTCATGACGGCTGCAGGTACCATAGCTCCTGCAAAGATTTTGATCCTTGGGGCAGGAGTGGCTGGTCTTCAGGCTATCGCTACCGCCAGGCGCCTTGGTGCAGTGGTAGAAGTATTTGATACAAGGCCCGCGGTTAAAGAAGAAGTCATGAGCCTGGGCGCCAAGTTTATAGAAGTGGAAGGCGCGGCAGATGCTTCGAGGGCTGGTGGCTATGCAGTGGAACAATCAGACGCGTACAAACAACAACAGGAACAAAAAATCAGGGAAAGTATAACCAGGGCAGATGTGGTCATCACCACCGCGCAGATACCCGGTAAAAAAGCACCGGTATTGATCACAGAAGATATGATCCAGGGAATGCGGTCAGGTTCCTTGATCATTGACCTGGCAGCAGCTACCGGGGGCAATACACCATTTACAAAAAATAATGAGACCGTAGATCAACAGGGCGTTACCATTGTTGGCAACAGTAACCTTCCTTCCACGATGCCCGCGGACGCCAGTAAGTTATATGGAAAAAATATTTTGAATTTTCTACAGTTGATCACCAGCAAGGAAGCACAACTTCAGCTCAATTGGGAGGATGACCTGGTGAAAGGAAGTTGTATTACCCACCAGGGTGAGATCGTACATGAAAAAGTAAAGTCAATTACCCATTAATCTGAAGAATGACAAATATTTTGAACTGGATAGCTCTGAATCAGCAGACGATATATATTGTAATCCTCATGATCTTCGTAGGCATAGAAGTGATCGGCCGGGTGCCCAGTGTTTTACATACCCCTTTGATGAGCGGTGCCAATGCCATCCACGGTGTGGTGATCATTGGTGCTATCATTGTAACAGGAAAGGCTGAAAGTGATAATTACCTGGCACTTGGCATTGGATTTCTTGCCGTTATCCTGGGAACGCTGAATGTGGTTGGCGGATTCGTAGTTACGGACAGGATGCTGGAAATGTTTAAATCAAAAAAGAAAAAAAGTTAAATGGAATTCAGCCTCCTCACAGTGATCTACCTGATGGCATCGGTCACCTTCATCATTGGTTTGAAAATGTTGTCTCACCCCGAAACCGCCAGGCGGGGCAATTCTATAGCAGCATCCGGTATGACACTAGCCATTTTCGGAACTATTTTTTTATTCAGAGATGATACCGGTATCAAGCTTCACAATTATGCATGGATTTTCTGTGGTCTTTTAATTGGATGCATCATCGGGATGATTTCAGCCAGGAAGGTCAGGATGACAGCAATGCCTGAAATGGTGAGCCTGTTCAATGGGATGGGGGGTGCCTGTGCCGCACTCATTTCTATCAATGAATTCAGACATTTGGCGCACGAAAATTTTTTCCTGGTGAGAGCGATGGTGAGTGATCCCAATGATCATTCTGTGGTGGCTGAAGGTGTGACTGCTCCAACAGGTGTGCTGATTACTATTTTTTTGGGACTCATCATAGGCTCCGTTTCTTTTGCCGGATCAATGATTGCATGGGGTAAATTAAATGGCAGGATCAAAGATTTTTCATTTGGGGGACAGCACCTCATTAATATGTTACTGTTGATCGGTGCCTTGCTTCTTTCCGCTTATATTATTTCAGATCCCGCAGGCGCTCCACACTTTTTGTTTTACATAGTTTTTGTTTTGTCGCTTCTTTATGGGATCTTTTTTGTGTTGCCAATCGGAGGGGCTGATATGCCCGTTGTGATTTCACTATTGAACTCTTTTACAGGTGTGGCGGCTGCTTGTGGAGGTTTTCTTTATGATAATAAAGTCATGCTTACGGGAGGTATTTTGGTAGGTGCTGCAGGTACCCTGCTTACTATTTTGATGTGCAAGGCAATGAACCGCTCTTTAGCCAATGTTTTGATAGGTTCTTTCGGTGGCCATAAATCCGGAGGTGTTTCCGGCGAAATATCACAGGGTCAACATAAGGAAATCAGTTTGCCGGATGCAGCCGTGGTAATGGCGTATGCCAACAGGGTCATGATTGTTCCTGGGTATGGGCTCGCGGTGGCACAGGCCCAGCATGCCTGTCATGAGCTAGAGAAATTACTAAATGAAAAAGGCGTAGATGTAAAGTATGCCATCCATCCGGTGGCAGGACGTATGCCAGGCCATATGAATGTGTTATTGGCAGAAGCAGATGTCAACTACGAAAAGTTGGAGGAAATGGAACAGGCCAATGATGAATTTCCAACCACCGATGTGGTGTTGATTCTGGGTGCCAATGATGTTGTGAACCCTGCTGCAAAAACAGATCCTAATTCTCCTATTTATGGTATGCCTATCCTGGATGTGGAATTGGCGAAGACGGTGATCGTTAATAAGCGCAGTATGAAACCAGGTTATGCGGGTATTGAGAACGACCTTTTTTTCCGGCCAAAAACATCTATGTTGTTTGGAGATGCAAAGAAAGTATTGCAGGACCTGATCGCGGAAATTAAAAACCTCTGACTTCTCTGGACGTTGACGTTCACAAAAGGTTCTCATCCTTCATGCGGTATTTGGGACAGCCTATTTCAGGTATCCCACCCAATCATTTGCAGAGCGATAATTCCAGTAAGAATGGCAATGCTGATGCTGATGAGTGTCCCGATCAACAGGTATTCTGTTTTGATTTCCGGCCGGTTGGTTTCACTGAAACGAAGCAGGCTTTTGGCTGCAATGAGCAGCCCCATTGTTTGATATTGATGATGCAGCACCAGCGCCAGCATGATGATCCTTTCCAATATGCCGATCCACTTACCTGCATTACCGAGGCTGACCGGATCCATTACCTGGTCTCTCCATTTTCTGGTTACCTGGCTGATAAAAATGCTTGCTGGCTGTGTTACCAGAACAAATGCCGTAATCAGGATCAGGATGTTTTTATTATTCAATTCTTTCCACGCTGCTACTATATCCTGTGGGTGAAGAAAAAGGAAATACCAGCATCCGAAAATCACCAGCAGGTGCAGCAACTGGTCGATTACAAAAAATTTAGTGTCATCAGTCCGGTAGGATTTCCATCCGTCAATGAGGACATGCGTAATAAAAATGATGCTGGCGGTCAGCCAGAAATGATAACCGACAGCTAGCAGTGCCACCCATGCGGTGAGTAATCCATGGACATATAAAATAGGGTCTCTGAAATGCTTTTTTTTCCTGCTGTCAATCCAGGAACGGGGCTGCAGTATAAAATCGGTAACGAGATGCGCGAGGACCATTTTAGTGATCCAGATCATGACGGCGTCCATATCAGATTTCAATTGTTTCAATAAATAGCCGGTAATCTACCAGCAGTTTTTCTATATCCGGCCAGCTGGCTGACTGGCTATGCTGGTGTATGGTAGCCTGGGATTTTTTGAGTCGCCTGGCTGCTTCCACCTGTGTTCTCTGCATCAGTAATTCATAGACAACTGCAGCCTGTTTGGCAGTGATCCGTTGAAAGATATAGTCGACAAAATGTGCCATTACTTTCAACCCGAGGTTGACCTTTTTGTTTTTATCGTTACAGGCCATCAGGCATCTTTCCTGGTGATTCATTTGATCAAAGGCCCTGCCTGATAATATAAATGCCTCATCTGTGGCAGTGGATAGGGTTTTGACGGGAAGCCGGACCCAGCCGATGCCGATGCTGGCGCGTATATCTGTTTCTGGCAAAGAACTTTCAGCTGTTAATTTCATTACGGCTGTCCTGGCTTTTAGTAAAAGGGATAGTGCATCTTCCGGAGCGGAAACATACACCTGAAAACTATCACCCCTGTAAAATTCATACCTGAACCCTTTCAACACTGCTTCCAGGGTTTTCATGACTTTTTTCAGGTGGGTACTGGCAATGCCTGTAGAATTGACGATATCGGCTGTGATGACGGCGCCTGTTACCCTGCTGTTCATTTCCACAAATATAGCCTAAAAAGCCAATATTTTAAAATTATAGTGTAATTGGGCTTATTATTTACGAGATCGTCTTCAAGACCGATAGGGCTGGAGCACGGTTCCAGGGATGGTGATGAACCTGAGCGCTGCTATTGATATCTCCATTACATTTGATCACCTAAATTTCAATTATGAGGTACATTTTATGGATAGCGGCGATGTTTATTTTTATAGATTCAGCAAGCGCCCAGCAAAAGCTGATGGGCTTTTCAGATACCCATTCTGCTACACAGATTTCATGGGAAAAACAATTCGATGCACAACTAAACCCGAAAAACCTCGATGAATGGATGAAATTCCTTTCCTCACATCCACATCATGTGGGCTCAGCACAGGATAAAATCAATGCAGAATATATGGCCGACCGCTTCAGACAATGGGGGTACGCCACAGCAATCAGTACTTACTATGTATTGTTTCCCACACCCCAAACCAGGTTGCTGGAACTAATGGGTTCAAAACCTTATCAGGCGAAACTGGAAGAACCTACTATACCGGAAGACAGAACCTCTGGACAGAAATCAGAACAACTGCCTACTTATAATGCTTATTCAGCAGATGGGGATGTAACCGCCGCCCTGGTGTTTGTAAACAGAGGCATTCCGGCAGATTATGAAGAATTGGATCGCATGGGGGTGAGTGTAAAAGGGAAAATAGTAATTGCCAAATATGGCGGTTCCTGGAGAGGAATCAAGCCAAAAGTTGCCTATGAACATGGCGCGATAGGATGCCTTATTTATTCAGACCCTGCTGATGATGGTTACGGTCAGGGGGATACTTATCCGGAAGGTCCTTTTCGTCCCAAGGCAGGCGCCCAGCGAGGTTCCGTAATGGATATGCCTGTATACCCCGGTGATCCTCTAACTCCAGGAATTGGGGCTACAAAAGAAGCCAAAAGGCTGGACAGAAGTGAAGCTATCACCATCATGAAAATTCCGGTACTTCCTATATCCTACGAAGACGCGTTGCCGCTTTTACAAGCGCTTAAAGGAGAAGTGGTACCGGCATCCTGGAAGGGTGGATTACCCATCACTTATCATGTAGGACCAAGCACGGATCAAGTACACCTCAAGGTGGCATTCAACTGGGATACCAAGCCGGTATATAATGTGATCGCCACAATCAAGGGAAGTGAATTCCCGGATCAGTGGGTTATCCGTGGCAATCACCACGACGGATGGGTGAACGGGGCTGAAGATCCATTAAGTGGAATGGTGGCTGAGCTGGAAGAAGCAAGGGCTGTGGGCGAAATGGTTAAAAAAGGGTTTAAATTAAAACGCACCCTGGTGTATTGTGCATGGGATGGTGAAGAGCCAGCATTACTGGGTTCCACCGAATGGGCAGAAGACCACCAGGAGGAATTGAAACAAAAAGCCGTGGCTTATATCAACTCTGACGGAAATGGAAGAGGATTTATTGGTGCCAGCGGTTCACACACCCTGGAACCTTTTTTTAATCAGGTAATGGATGATGTGACCGATCCGCAAACCGGAGTGTCTATCAAAGAAAGAAGGTATGCTAAGTCCCTGGTGGATGCAGATAGGACTGCCAGGACAAAATTATACGGTACAAAAAATTATAAAATCGGTGCGCTGGGTGCAGGCTCTGACTATTCTCCATTCATTCAGCACATGGGCATCGCATCTATGAACCTTGGTTTCGGAGGTGAAGATCCGGCGGGAGTGTACCATTCTATTTATGATTCTTACGATCATTATACCAGGTTCGGTGATCCAGGTTTCCAGTATGGCATTGCGCTTGCTAAAACAGCTGGCAGAGTCGTGCTCCGAATGGCCAATGCAGATGCGCTTCCATTCGACTTCAACAGCTTTTATAAAACACTGTCTGATTATGCCACAGAAGTAAAGACACTGATTGATAATCAAAGGTCAGAGACTGAAACAGAAAATAAAATGATCAGGGAAAATCTTTATACAGTAGCGAAGGATCCTACCAAAACTTATTTGTCGCCTCAGGTAAAAGAAACAGTTCCTTATTTAAATTTCAGCGACCTGGATAATTCGTTGGTACAACTCAAATCCATATCGGAAGAATATCAAAAAGTATATACCAATGGCACCCAATTGCCTGTTGACAAACAAAACCAGCTCAATGAAATATTATTTCATGCGGAAAGAACCCTGATTGATCAAAAAGGCCTGCCGCGCAGGCCCTGGTACAAGCACCAGATTTATGCGCCTGGATTTTATACGGGATATGGAGTGAAAACACTGCCGGCAATTCGGGAGGCAATTGAACAAAAAAATTGGAAGGAAGCGCAGGAAGGCATTGGCATGGTAACCCGATCCATACAATTATACAATAGTGAAGTACAAAAAGCAGTGAACATATTAAGCAAGCCAACTTTTTAATCAGATTTATTATTTACCCTTAAGGATGTTGTGTGAAAAATTTACCGGCAGGCTTCCTTCAATCTCTTTCTGGTATCACAGGTTTTGATAAAGATGCTTTCGAAAGTGTTCATGAAGTTTCCTCTCCGGTTACAGCGGTGAGAATCAATCCTCGTAAAAATCCGGTCCATGAATGGGCTTTACAGGAACTATCACCAGAGGGCCAGGTACCATCCACTTTATTCAACATCAACGATCCTGTGCCATGGACACAATATGGATTTTACCTGAATAAAAGGCCTTCCTTCACTTTTGATCCATTTTTTCATGCGGGAAGTTATTATGTTCAGGAAGCTTCCAGCATGTTTATGGAACAACCTTTCCGTCAATTACTGGATCTGTCACGCCCTCTTAAAGTGTTAGACCTGTGTGCCGCACCTGGAGGTAAAACAACACACCTTCAATCAATGATTCATGAAGACAGCCTTTTGGTAAGTAACGAATTGATTAGGGCAAGGACCAATATCCTTCAAGATAATGTCGTTAAATGGGGCGCTGAAAATGTGGTAGTCACCAATAATGACGCAGCGGCATTTCAGCAACTTCCGGCTTATTTCGACGTGATGGTAGTGGATGCGCCTTGTAGCGGAAGTGGTTTGTTCCGAAAAGATAAGGCGGCCATAGATGAATGGAGCCCTCACCAGGTGATAGGATGCAGCAAAAGGCAACAACAGATTCTTGCCGAT
>JANLYU010000199.1:0-7967 GCA_031365785.1 Flavisolibacter sp.
CTTTAAATATAACAGATTTTCGTCAATAAAAGATCGGCTCCAAGCCGTGATCTCGAAAATCTGTTATATTTAAAGGCGGCAGAATACTCTTAAATCTTAATGAATGAAAAAGCCTATAATTTATGTTATGTTAAGTAGGCACACAGCCTGTTTGATAGTTTTTTCTTGCTCTGCATCTCCTGAAGCATTGTTTAGTAATGAATAAAATAATGAGATAGAGATGTCGAATCAATTAATTATGTACCCTCTCAACACAACTTTTATCAAATAATAGGCATCAAGGCCTAAAACATATTTTAAAAACCAGTTCAAAAACGTTACATTAGGTAGAGTGTTCACTTAGTCTTACAAGATTTAATTATACTCTCAAACCTTTCAGGCACTCTGTAAAATTAAAGAATCCTTACACGGATCATTGGATCAGGGAAACCACGAATTATTCCGCCATCCTTTAGTTAGAGAATTTCCAAATTCGGATATTCATTCGTTGTTATTTGATCACCATTAAAACTTTCGCTATGCCAGTTAAATTGAGTAATGCGTTTGCCATCAAACTCCTTATCATCATCCTCATGAGCATTATTTGCGGCTGTAAAAAAGAAATGAAAGACATATCTAATGCGCTACCTGAAACGATGGCTGAAAGCCAGCAGGCAAAAACCGCCTCCACGCCTCCCTTTGACCTGAATGTAAAGCTGGAGGGCATAGACCAGGCTAAAGGTCATATCGAATTCAGGCAGGATCCTGATCCCCAGCAAATCGTAGACCTTGACATCAGGGTGCATGGACTGGAACCCAACCATAATTATCTGTTACAACGTGCAGTGGACAATGCCGACGGAAATTGCACCAGTACATCCTGGCTGACCCTGGGTAAAGGAACTATACCTCAGGCGATCCTGACAGATGATAAAGGAAAAGGAAGTGAAGAATTATTCCGCAACCTGTCAGCAGTTGCCAGGGGTACTACTTTTGATATTCATTTTCGCGTAGTAGACGCTACGACAATGGCAGTTGTTTTAAATAGCGATTGTTACCAGTTTACAGTGAGATAGTATAAAAAAAGGCCGGTTCAACCGGCCTTTTTAGTGAAGTTTATCTTATTGTACTTTTTTCAATTTGTCTTTATAAAATGCTTCCTTCTCCGGCATCTTTTTCCTGTTGTAGTAGTCTACCAGCGCTTCCGTCATCTTTCTCATATTCATCTTATCCTGTGTTTTGAGGGAAGTTTCTGCTGCATAGAGGTCATATGTTTTTTGGGCATATGTCAACAGCTCATCATATTTCTTATCCAGTTTGGCGTTGATATCTTTTTTCTTGGCCAGGTCTGCAGCCGTAGCACCTTTCACATTCCGAAGCGATTCTTCCATGTCATAGATCTGGTTGTAAACATGCTGTGCCATCACGTAATTCGCCAGGGTTGAATTGGGCTTTAATTTCAACGTAGATTGCAAAGCCGCTTCTGTTTTTGCCTGACGACTGGTATAGTCTGCGGGTTTCTTTTCAAATGTATACGTATAGTTGAACAATTCAATGCTGTAATCCATCCACAGTGCATAATTGTCTGGATATTTCTGCAGCATGTAATCGTACCGGGAAAACCTTTCAGAGGTCAGTTTGTCTTCCAGTGGGGTGAGTTGTGCACGAATTGGTTTTTTATCTGCTTCCGTGCTGGCATTTTCCAGGGAGGCTTTCATCTTTTCAATATCTGCTTTATATTGCTTTCCGGGTTCACCGAATTCCAATCCGATCCAATAATCATTATCCGGGAACATCTGCTTGCCCATCGCCAGATATTTATCGGCCTTGGCAACATCATTTTGCTTTGAATAATATTCCACGAGTAAGGCATAAATTTCACGGTATTCCTTATCCTTCAGTTTGGCATCAGCCAGTTTTTCAAAATAGGGAATGGCTTCGCTTTCCTTTTTAGCTAAATAAGCGGATGATCCGGTAAGATTGATCAATTGCGTATCCAGTGCGGGGAAAGAAAATCCATTGTATACATATCCTTTCTTGGCAATGTACTCTTCCAGATCCATGGCTTTTTTCATTTTATCATAAGCCGTCACGTAATCTTTCTTATTATAGCTTTTAATTCCCTGGTTATAGTGTAGGTCATACAATTGGAAAAGGCCCACATTCTGTTCCAGCAACATCAGGACATTCTTTTTGTCCATATCCTGATATTTCTTGAAAGCATTGAATGCCTCACCGGATGCATCATAAGTCAGCTTTCCGGTTGAATCCTGTCGTGCCAGTTCCGAGTATACCTTGCCTTTATAATACCAGGCATTGGCATTGCCCTGATTTTTTGGGTCCGCCAGAAATTTATCAATCTTTTCTTTGGCTTCATCGTATTTGCCCTTGCTGATCTTTTCCTGCACTTCTTCGAGTTTTTGTGCAAATAAGCCAGAAAAGGAAATGGCCAATAAGGTTGTCATTAAAAGTTTTCGCATGATTGTTATTTTATGAATTATGATTGAAGAGGGTCTTCTCCTTCAGATGTGTTTTCCGGTAAATTGGTTGTTTCGGGCCCCACGATGGCGCCAGTAATTTCTTCTACTTCAGCTACATCGATTTTAGTGATGGCTGCAATTTCATCCCCCTCATCTATACGGATTAGTTTTACACCCTGGGTAGCCCTGCCCTGTGAGCTGATATCTGAAACTTTCATGCGGATGGTTACACCGCTTTTACAGGTGATCAAAAGGTCTTCTTTTTGAGCCACATCCATCATGCCTACCAGTCTGCCTGTTTTGTCTGTCACATTAATGGTTTTGACACCCTTACCTCCGCGGTTAGTGACCCGGTATTCATCTACAGGTGTTCGTTTTCCAAATCCTTTTTCGCTGACCACCAGCACAGTTCTGTCATCTGGATTAGAAAGATTCACACAGATCATGCCCACTACTTCATCCCTGGCATCATCCACTTCAATACCGGCCACCCCAATGGCACCTCGACCGGTAGGTCTCACCTTGCTTTCCGGAAAACGGATAGCCCGCCCGGATGCCACAGCCATCATGATTTCACAGTTGCCATCAGTCAGTTTAGCCTCCAGCAGCTGGTCGCCTTCCACAATCGTAATGGCATTGACACCTGTTTGTCGCGGACGGCTGAAATCAGCTAATGCTGTCTTTTTGATGATGCCCTTTTTAGTACATAAAACGATATAATGATGATTGACAAAATCTACATCCTGCAAGTCTGCAATGTCGATGATGGCCCTGATTTTATCATCTGGTGAGATCTGGAGCAGGTTCTGGATGGCACGACCCTTACTGTTCTTTTCCCCTTCCGGTATTTGGTATACATTGAGCCAGTAACACCTTCCTTTTTCAGTAAAGAATACCAACGTATGATGGGTGGAAGCCACAAAAAGGTGTTCAATATAATCTTCCTCCCTGGTTCGCCCTCCTACTGCTCCCCTGCCCCCTCTTTTCTGGGAGCGGAATTCGGTTGCGGATGTCCGTTTGATATAACCGAGATGAGAAATGGTAATGACCACATCTTCTTCCTTGATCAGGTCTTTGATGCTCATCTCATTATCGAGATAGGTGATCTCCGTTTTCCTGGTATCACCAAATTTTTCCTTTACTTCTGCGAGTTCTTTCTTAATGATGTCATACCGCATCCATTCATTGGCAAGAATTTCTTTCAGGTGGCTGATCAATTTCATCAATTCATCAAATTCCTGTTTGATCCTGTCCCTTTCCATTCCGGTAAGCCGCTGCAGCCTCAATTCGAGTATTGCTTTGGCCTGGATCTCATCCAACCCCCAGCCAGCATTCACCAGGTTATCCTTTGCCTGGTCGGGGTTGGCGGAAGCACGTATCAACGCAATCACTTCATCCAGGTGATCCAAAGCAATCAAGTAGCCCTGAAGAATATGGGCTCTTTTTTCAGCTTCTCGTAATTCAAACTGTGTCCTCCTCAGGATCACTTCATGACGGAAATCGATAAACTCACTAATTAATTCTTTCAGATTCACGATCCGTGGCCTGCCCTTAACAAGAGCTACATTATTGATACCATAGCTGGTTTGTAGTTCTGTATACTTGAACAACTGGTTGATGATTACATTGGCGATCGCGTCGCGTTTGAGGTCCACCACCACCCGCGTACCTTCCTTCTGATTCGATTCATTATTGATATGAGCAATTCCTTCTAGCACTTTTTCATTTACCAGTTGTCCGATGCGGTCGCATAGAGCATCCCTGTTGACCTGGTAAGGCACTTCAGTTATAATAATTTGTTCCCTTCCACTAGCCTTGGTTTCCACATGCAGCCTGCCCCTCAGTACTACTCTTCCACGCCCAAAATGAAAAGCAGCTTTCACGCCTTCCATACCATAAATAATTCCGCCTGTTGGAAAATCAGGTGCCTTGACAAATTGCATTAATTCATCAATGCTGATTTCCCTGTTGTCAATAAAAGCAATGCACCCATCAATCACCTCACTCAGGTTGTGGGGCATCATATTAGTGGCCATGCCCACTGCAATACCACTGGATCCGTTGATCAGCAATTGAGGTATCCGTGTAGGCAAAACAGTAGGCTCTTTCAGTGAATCATCAAAATTTAACTGGAAGTCAACGGTTTCTTTTTCAATATCCTGCAGCATGGCTTCTGCCATCCGATGCATCCTTGCTTCTGTGTACCGCATGGCTGCCGGACCATCTCCATCCTGATTTCCAAAATTGCCCTGCTTATCAATAACAGTATAGCGCATGTTCCACTCCTGGGCCATGCGGACCATGGCATCATATACGGAGCTGTCACCATGTGGATGGTATTTACCTAAAACCTCACCCACAATACGAGCTGATTTCTTGAAAGCCCGGTTGTGGTACATTCCCATGTCATTCATCGCATGAAGGATTCGTCTGTGAACCGGTTTCAGGCCATCGCGGATGTCGGGGAGTGCCCTTCCTACAATGACTGACATTGAATAATCAATGTAGGCGGTTTTCATTTGTTCCTCAATATTGACAGGAATGATCCGGTTGAAATCATTGGTTTCCGGAGGTGGCAAATTTTCTTCCATTCGTTCTTCTTGTTACTATAAAATTTAAGTCTGCAAATGTACCCAATCTGATCCTAAGAACCCTACTTTTTGCGGCATTTTAAGGACATATTACCACCATTTTTTAAGTGATTTTAATAGACTTCCCCAAGTAATAAATTTTAGAGGAAACAATGAGTCGGGCATGGTATTTTCAATACACATAAAGTA
Organism: Flavisolibacter sp.; assembly: GCA_031365785.1. GTDB lineage: Bacteria > Bacteroidota > Bacteroidia > Chitinophagales > Chitinophagaceae > Flavisolibacter. Next base: position 5,240 of record JANLYU010000199.1, read on the forward strand.
GAAATTTCGTACTATGAAACAATATTTGATGCTGAGGGATAATTCCATCTTTGGTCCATTCTCCTTATATGATATTACAAATGCTGGTTTACTTCAAAAAGACCTTATATGGATTGAGCAGGAAAGCAGTTGCTGGCTCCCCGCCTGTTCATTTCAGGAATTAAAATCGTATGTTAAGGATAAAGATGAAGATTTGATCCTAGAAAAAAGGGCACAGAAGAAACAGCCAAAAAAAACAATTGGTTTTGATCAGAATGATCCGTTGATGGGGTTTGGTATTTCAGGTATTCCTTCTCCCCTTTCTGTTTCTTCATTCGATGGCAAAGCAAAAGTGCGGCTTGTATTTCCCGAAAGGACAGCTCATCCTGTTTCAACCAAGCAGGTCTGGAAAAAACGGAATTATCCGGTTGCCAACTTATTGAATGTAGTGCTTGTTTTTATTTCCATGAGTTTCCTGGCTTTTTTAATTCAGCAAATAGTGGAAGGATACGATCATAACCTGATGATGGTGTCGGCAAAGGAAATCCCTGAAAATAAACAGGCTTCCGATGCTTTGCGAATGTCTTTTGTGAGGTATGCCGGCTTGAACAATTCAAAAAAACGATAAGTATATCTTAGCCATTTGAACGTTTTCTCATCTTCCTCAACAATTTGGATTCAGTCGCTGTGGTTTCTCACTTTTTTCAATAACGTGTTTTCCTTACATTGAGTTCCGAATGAAACAGGTGCTTCTTTTTGGTGCGGGTAAATCAGCTACCATGTTGATTTGGTATTTATTGGAACACGCAAGTGTGGAAAACTGGCACCTTGTTGTAGTAGATGCTGACCTTCCAGCGGCGCAGCGTAAAATAAACGGCTCCGCTCATGGTAAAGCAGTTTCTTTTAATATTAACTCTGATACCGAAAGAAATGCCTGCATTCTGCAATCTGATCTGGTAATTTCATTAATGCCCCCAGCCCTTCACATTTTAATTGCCCGGGATTGTATAAAACATAATAAAAACCTGCTGACTGCTTCTTATGTGGATGAGCAAATGAAATCACTCCAGCCTGATATTGAAAAGCAAGGCCTTTTATTTCTATGTGAAATGGGCCTGGATCCCGGAATAGACCACATGAGTGCAAAAAAACTGATTGACAACATACATGCGCGTGATGGAAAGATCAGCACTTTTCTTTCACACTGTGGCGGCCTGGTAGCCCCGGAAAGTGATGACAATCCATGGCATTATAAGATCAGCTGGAACCCCCGAAATGTTGTTATGGCAGGGAAAGCCGGTGCTATTTTTCAGGAAGACGGACTGGTGAAGGAATTGAAATACAAACAGCTTTTTGATGATAAAAGGTATGTTCCGGTTCCGGGCAGCGATGTATTGTGCTGGTACCCGAACAGAGATTCCCTGGGGTATATAGCAGCTTACGGACTTTCTGGTTGCAGCACATTTATTCGGACCACGCTCCGGCATCCCGACTTCATATATGGATGGAAGAATATCATTGAACTTCATCTAACCGACGAGGTAAAAAAATATGATACGAATGGATTGACCCTTGCTAAGTTCTTTAAAACACATTTAGATCAGAATGGTTTTAGTGAATGGCTGGAACTTAAACTGCATGACCATTTTGACGCAACAAAGGGGTTATTGGCTGAACTGGTACACCTGGTTGAGCTGGAACAAAAGGCTGCTGAAAAAGGAGTCCAGGCGGTGGATGAATTTATGGTAGTAGACGATCAGGGTGACCTTAAAGAAATTGATATAGATGAATTGAAAGTTAATGCTGCCGCTACGCTTGCAGATAAAATGCATGATGCCAGCCTCACCCTGAAGCAGCTTTTTTATCTGGGTATGGATGATGATAAATTGTACATCAACAAAGGTCAGTGCAGTGCTGCTGAGGTGCTTCAATTTGCTCTGGAAAGTAAACTGGCTTTGCTTCCACATGAAAAGGACAGAGTGATTATGCTGCATGAAATAGAATTTGAAGAGCGCAATAAAAAATTCAAAGCCACCAGCACTCTATTGGTAAATGGAAAAGATGACCAGCATACAGCCATGGCGGAAACGGTTGGCCTTCCGCTGGGAATTGCAGCCAGGCTGGTGCTGAACGGTACTATCCGGCTCCGTGGATTGCACATTCCTGTGAAGCCCGAAATCTATGAACCTGTGCTGGAAGAATTGAAGGAATATGGAATCACATTCAATGAACAAATATCAATACAACTATGAGTGATCATCTGTCAATCGAAACAGCGTTAGCACAACTGAAGAATGAAAAGGCAGCAGTAATTGCTGAACTGATGCGACGGGGCACGATGAGTACAGAAATTTACGCCCCTAAGAAAACAGACCAGCAAAAGCCGCACACTAAGGACGAGATCTATGTCATAGCTTCTGGTTATTCCACCCTTTACCGTGAAGGTCATAGGATCATGTGCTTCAAGGGTGATATTTTATTTGTAGCTGCTGAAATGAACCACCGTTTCGAAGATTATTCAGAGGACTTTTCTACATGGGTTATTTCTTATGGTGCAGGTAATAATGAAAAAACATCAGGCCAGCTGCCCTAGTTGCTGCTTCAATTCTACCATTCCTTCACTGGCAACTTTTTCTATCGCCACCATATTATATAAGGTTTGGGTGTATGGGATTGTTTTATCCACAATGAATTTTGGAATTTCCCATGGTGCATAATTGACAAGCCCTGCTGCAGGATATACCTGTAA
>JANLYU010000209.1:0-3326 GCA_031365785.1 Flavisolibacter sp.
CGTGAAAAAAAGGTTCGGGGAACAAGTTCTGATCAGGGGATCTGGTTTTGATGGGAGCTGTAAGCCAGCAACAGAAAAATTTTTCAGGGCCTTCAAGTCATAACCATGTATCTCAACTGCAAAACGTATTTCAGTTTCCTGTACGGAACATTCGGCACAGAAGAACTGGTGACGACTGCTGTAGAAAAAGGAATCACCACCCTGGCGCTGACCAACATCAATAATACCTGCGATCTATGGGATTTTGTAGATTTCTGCTGCCAGCAACAGATCAAACCAGTAGCGGGCGCAGAGATCAGGAATGAAGATGCCGTATGCTATATTTTACTGGCCAGGAACAACAAAGGATTTACTCAAATTAACCGTTTTTTATCGGAACACCTGCATGAAAAAAAATGTTTTCCATCAGTGCCTCCTCCCGACCCGGATGTGTTTGTTATTTATCCTTTTTCCCGAATTCCTCAGCATGATCTTGGCGCTAATGAAATGGTGGGTATTGAACCTACACAAATCAACCAGCTTTTTGGAAAGAACCTGCACCTGTTAACTGATAAACTGGTGATTCGCCAGCCCGTAACATTTCAAAACAAAACCTATTACAATGTTCACCGGCTGTTGCGCGCTATTGACAAGAATACGATTCTGAGCAAACAGGATCCTGCATGTCTTGCCGGTAAAGAAGAATTAATGATAGCCCCGGCGGATCTGATGCAGGCTTTTGGTCAATATCCATTCATCATTACCAATACACTGAAATTATTGGAACAATGTCATATCAAGATTGACATGCAGGTGGACAAAACAAAAAAAATGTACTCCTCTTCCAAAGAGGACGACAGGAAGCTGCTGGAAAAACTGGCTATGAATGGAATGGTACAACGGTATGGATCTAAAAATATAGTGGCCAAAGAAAGAGTGGTGAAAGAACTAAAAATCATCCATCAACTGGGATTCAATGCCTATTTCCTGATCACATGGGACATCATCCGGTATGCCAGGAGTCAGGGGTTTTTTTATGTCGGGAGGGGAAGCGGCGCCAACTCCATTGTTGCATTTTGTTTGCTGATCACAGATGTCGATCCTATTGAACTGGATCTTTATTTTGAGCGCTTCCTGAATCCTTACCGTTCTTCGCCCCCAGATTTTGATATTGATTTCTCGCACCGCGACCGCGATGAAATGATTGATTATATTTTCAAGCGTTATGGTCGCGAACATGTTTGTTTGCTGGGATCCTATACTACTTTTCAAAACAGGGCTATAGTGCGTGAACTAGGAAAAGTTTTTGGATTGCCGAAAGAAGAGATTGACCAGCTGGATGCGTCCGGCATGAAGGAAGACAAAATTCAAAAGCAAATTGTGTATTATGGTGGGCTGATTAAAAATTTCCCGGATCACCTGAGCATACATGCCGGCGGCATTCTGATCTCAGATGAACCCATATATTCTTATACCGCCACGGAATTGCCACCTAAAGGATTCAATACTTCCCAGATCGACATGTTCATTGCGGAAAAGATCGGTTTGTACAAGCTCGATATTCTCAGTCAGAGGGGGCTGGGACATATCAAGGAAACCATGGAGCTGGTCAAAGCCAATCAGCAGCAATCGATTGACATTCACGCCATCGAAAGTTTCAAAAAAGACAGCAGGGTGGCCGCACAGATCCGTGAAGCCGACACTATTGGTTGCTTTTATATTGAAAGTCCGGGTATGCGGCAGTTGTTAAAGAAACTTCGTTGCGACGATTACATTACGTTGGTAGCCGCCAGTTCCATCATTCGTCCTGGAGTATCACAAAGTGGAATGATGAAACAATACATTTACCGTTTCCATCATCCCAATGATTTTCAATACCTGCATCCGAAGATGGAAGAGTTGTTGAAGGAAACCTATGGAGTGATGGTATATCAGGAAGATGTGATCAAGATCGCCCATCATTTTGCCGGATTGGATATGGGTGAAGCAGATGTACTGCGCAGGGCCATGAGCGGGAAATACAGGAGTAGGAAAGCGTTCGAAGATATCCGGGAAAAATTTTTCGTCAACTGTAAGCAATTTGGTTATCCCGATGCCATCAGCGAGGAAGTGTGGAGGCAGATTGAAAGTTTTGGGGGGTATTCTTTTTCTAAAGCGCACTCCGCGTCTTTTGCAGTAGAAAGTTACCAGAGTCTCTTTCTGAAAACCTACTATCCCATGGAATTTATGGTGGCGGTAATCAACAACTTCGGAGGTTTTTATTCAAGGGAATTGTATTTCCATGAATTGAAGAAAACTGGCGCACGCATACACCTTCCCTGTGTGAACACCAGTGAATATGTTACTTCCATCCACGGTAAAGAAGTATCCATGGGCTTCATCCATATTGATGGAATGAAAGAAACGCTGGTGCAGCAAATGATCGAAGAAAGAAGACAATATGGTCCTTTCCACCACCTCCAGGATTTTATTGAAAGGATCAACCCGGGTCTGGAACAATTAAATATCCTTATCCGCATTGGTGCTTTCAGATTCAGTGGAAAAAATAAGAAGGAATTGTTGTGGGAAGCGAATTTTTTACAGAAAAAAATGGTGAGCCATTCCACCTCTGACATTTTATTTGAAGAACAACCCGTGGAATTTAAACTGCCCCAGCTATTGCCACACCCCCTCGATGATGCAATTGATGAGTGGGAGCTGTTGCACTTCCCTGTATGTAATGTGTTTGATCTGGTGGATGATGATACTACAGATTACCTACCAGCAAAAGATCTTCAGCTACATTTAGGAAAACCAGTTACAGTGCTGGGTTATCTCATCACTACCAAGCCAGTGCGCACCATCAAAAATGAAATGATGTATTTCCATACTTTCATTGATGCGCAGGGCGACTGGCTGGATACGATTTTCTTTCCTCCTACTTCCGGCCGCTACCCCGTTACCGGAAGGGGATTTTACAGCATGAAAGGTAAAGTGGTGGAAGAATTCGGTGTTTTTTCCGTAGAAATTAATTATTGCAGGAAAGTGGGGATCAAAAGCAGGAATGGCCTTAAAAAATAGGGCTCCCATAATTGCTTTTGTTGGTGAAGCTCAATGAATTCAAAAGCATCAGTGATTTCCTAGAAAACAGGAGTATGCTTGATCCTGATCGGAAAAGATGGGTACTTTTTAAGCTCTTTTCTTTTCTTTCAGTTTCACTACCCTGGATTTCCTCTTCACTAACAACTCATCTATAGCTGCTTTGAAATTTTTGAGTGAATGGTCCTTTTCAAAACGAACACCATTGATAAAAGTGGCGGGTATGTCGGTCACACCCAGTTTGATACCTTCTTTAAGATCATCCTGAA
>JANLYU010000238.1:0-3360 GCA_031365785.1 Flavisolibacter sp.
CTTTCGAATCCCTGGGAGATGCCAGTGAGTATGTACGGGTCATTGAAAAAAGACAGGGAACAAAAATCGGCTGCATCGAGGAAATTGCTTACCGGATGAATTTTATCTCCAGGGAACAATTGATGCAACAGGCCACTGCACTTGATAAAAGCGGCTATGGCATGTACCTGAAAAGCCTGCCGGACAAGTTTCAGCACGAGCTTTATTGAACGGGTGATTAAAAAAAATTGTATGAATTATTTTGCCCATCCTTCCGCCATCATTGATGAAGGATGTGAAATTGGTAAAGGTGTCAAGATCTGGCATTTCAGCCACATCATGCCAGGATGTACCATAGGTGAAAATTGCAATATCGGCCAAAATGTGGTAGTATCTTCTAAGGTGTCGCTCGGTAATAATGTACGTGTACAGAACAATGTTTCTATTTATGAAGGGGTCATCTGTGAAGATGATGTTTTTCTGGGTCCGTCAATGGTATTTACCAATGTCATTAATCCACGGAGTGCTGTAAGCCGGAAAAGCGAATACATGTCCACGTGGGTCAGGAAGGGTGCAACCATTGGTGCCAATGCCACGATCGTATGCGGCAATGAAATAGGGGCTTATGCCTTCATCGGTGCAGGTGCGGTAGTTACTAAACCAGTGCCGGCTTATGCTTTAGTCATAGGAAATCCCGCAAAACAGGTAGGTTGGATGAGTGAAAGGGGTCATCGTCTGGAATTTGATGACAAGGGGTTTGCTCAGTGTAAGGAGAGTGAGGAAACGTATGTGCTGAAAGAAAAACAAGTAAAAAAATTAAGCTAATGGTATCATCAAATCAGCCTGTTAAGTTTGCGGTGATTGGGTGTGGTCACATTGGGAAACGCCATGCGGAAATGGTGAACCGCAACCCTGAAACAGAACTCGTTGGTTTGATCGACATCAGGGATAAATCCAGCCTGGGGCTGGATGGCTACACCACACCATTATTTTCCTCTTTGGAAGAATTTCTACATGCCGGTATTGATGTGGATGTGATCAACATCGCTTCTCCCAATGGATTCCATGCAGAACACGCATTGAGTGCTCTTGAAGCGAAAAAGCATGTGGTCATTGAAAAGCCGATGTCGTTAAAAAGGATGGATGCCGAAAAGATCATATACAAAGCATTGAATGTGCACCGCCATGTTTTTGCGGTGATGCAAAACCGCTATTCACCGCCATCTGAATGGATGAAACAAATGGTGGAATCGGGCAAGCTGGGTAAAATTTATATGGTACAATTAAATTGTTACTGGAACCGCGACAGCAGGTATTATAAAAAAGACAGCTGGCATGGAAAAAAATCATTGGATGGAGGAACACTGTTTACACAATTCTCCCACTTTATCGATATCATGTACTGGTTGTTTGGTGACATCCACCACATCAATGCCCAGATGGCCGATTTCAATCACGACCACCTAACGGAGTTTGAAGACAGTGGTGTGGTTACTTTCGATTTTGTGAATGGTGGCATGGGCTGCATGAGCTTTTCCACTTCTGTATGGGATAAAAATCTGGAGAGCAGCATGACGGTGATTGCTGAAAATGGAAGTATCAAGATTGGCGGTCAGTATATGGACAAGGTAGAATATTGCCATGTGAAGGATTATGAAATGCCGGACCTGGCGCCCACCAACCCGGGAAATGATTATGGAAGCTATAAGGGATCAGCACAAAATCATCATTTTCTGATTGATAATGTGGTGGATGTGCTGAAAGGAAGGGCCACCATTACTACCAATGCGCTTGAAGGATTGAAAATTGTAGACATTATAGAAAGGATATATGGGGCCAATGGAAAATAAAACAACTTTTATTCCGCTTGCAAAACCCGACATACGGGAGGAGGACATTTTATTGGTGAATGAAGTGCTCCGTTCAGGCATGCTGGTTCAGGGTGCTTATGTTGCCAAATTGGAAAAGGCCTTCGCCGATTATCATGGGGTGTCGCATGCCATCGCAGTATCCAATGGAACAGCAACCTTGCACCTGGCCCTGAAGGTGTTGGGCGTGGGGCCAGGCGACGAAGTGATCGTACCTGCATTCTCCTATACCGCTACAGCCAATGTGGTGGAGCTGGTGGGGGCTACCTGTGTTTTTGTAGACATTGACCAGGATACCTTCAACATTGATGTTGAAAAAATAGAAAAAAAAATAACCAATCACACCAGGGCTATTATTCCCGTTCACGAGTTTGGACTTGCCTGTGATATTGAAAGTTTGTGCGCCATTGCCAATCGTCACGGAATTCCCGTTGTAGAAGACGCCGCCTGCGCGCTGGGAGCAAGGCAGCACGGCCGCCTGGTGGGCACCTATGGAATCATGGGATCATTTTCATTACATCCCCGCAAATCCATTACCTCAGGTGAAGGCGGTGTGATCCTCACCAATGATGCCACTATGGCGACCAGGCTAAGGCAGTTGAGAAATCATGGAATAGAAATGGAAAATGGGCAGATGAATTTTGTAACAGCGGGTTTTAATTACCGCATGACCGACTTCCAGGCAGCACTGGCATGGAGCCAGTTTCAAAGACTGGAAGAAATACTTGAAATAAAAAATGAGTTGGCGGAAATCTATTTTTCAGATGTATGTAATCAAAAACTGAAGCTTCCATCCAGGCCAAAAGACAGAAATCATACCTGGCAAACTTTTCACTTGTTACTGGATGCGTCGCTGCAACAGAAAGAACAGATAGAAAAACTCAAGTCCAAAGGAATCGGCACCAATTATGGAGCGCAATGTATACCTGAGCAAACTTATTACCAACAAAAGTACGGTCTCAATGGAAAGGAATTATTTCCCAATGCCTATGCAGCGTATACCCGCGGACTGGCTGTGCCGGTTTATGAAAGATTAACCAAAGACGACTTACATTATATTGTACAAACCATAAATCAGTTATGATAGAGAATAAAAAGATATTCATTACCGGTGGTGCGGGATTTATTGCCAATACCCTGATCAAACACTACATCAGCAAAAACAAAATTGTAGTCTATGACAATTTCCACAGGGATACATTAACTGGTAGCGGATTGGCTGATCATAAAAACATCAGTATTGTTAAAGGCGATGTGCTTGACCAGGCTGCATTAACCAAGGCCATGAAAGGAAGTGATATCGTGGTGCATGCAGCAGGGATTGCCGGTATCGACACCGTGATCAAAAACCCGGTGCGTACGATGGAAGTGAATATGATCGGAACGGCCCATGCCCTGAAAGCCGCAAAAGAAAATGACGTGAAAGACCGGTTCATTGATTTTTCAACTTCCGAGATCTTTGGTAGCATGGCCTTTAAATCTTCTGAAACTGATCAAACAGTATCGGGGTCAG
>JANLYU010000274.1:0-5713 GCA_031365785.1 Flavisolibacter sp.
CAACCACGTTCAACCATAAAATATTTCAGTATAAGGAATGCCTCCAATGCGGCCTTGTGTTTATTGATCCGGTACCCAATTCTGATGATTATGGGAGGATGTACTCCGAATCTTATCACAGTGAATTTTATTTCAAGCAGACGATTCCTGATTACAGCAACTGGCTACAATTGTTTGAGCAGTATGCGCCCCGAAAAAGAATCCTGGATTATGGATGCGGTGATGGGCATTTCCTAAAATTACTCCAGGCTGAAGGCTATACCTGTGCGGGTGTGGAATATGATCCTGAATTGGTAGCAAGGCTTAGAAAAGACCATCCTGGAATTACATTTTATACCGTGGATGAATTTTGGGAACTTGGATCGGGGATTCAATTCGATATCATTTTCATGGGCGATGTGCTGGAGCATATATCTGCACCCGCTGATTTTATAAAGCAGTTGATGGATAAAATAGGAAATGGAGGTTTGATTGCTGCTCAGGGTCCTCTCGAAAATAATGGCAACCTAGCCCTGCGGGTCAGAAAAGTGTTATCGAAGCTCAAGTCAGGCATAAATGGAAAAGAAGTGGCGGGTCACGTTCCTTATCATATTTTCTTTTCCAATTACAAAAACCAGAAAGCTGTTTTTGAAAGCGCAGGCCTGAAGAGTATTTATTACCATGATTTCGAAACCAGTTGGCCTTTCCCGGCTCAGCCAGGCCGAAGCCCTGTTTCGGCCGTTCAGCACTTCATCGCCAGATCTTCCATGTTTTTGTCAAAGACACTTCCGTTTAAAACGGGTAATCGTTTTTTATATATCGGCGAGAAAAAATAATTTGCGGTGCTGGAGTCAGATTTTTATAAAAAACAACCATGATCAATTATTCTGAAAATCTTCCTTACTGACCAGTCATCAGGGTCACTTTATTTTACATTATGTCAAATGGTTATCAATATAAAATTCCTTTAAAAACCAGGTTATTGAATATTCCACGCCAGTTGTTCAGGTGGCAGTTGCTGGAACAGTGGCTTTCAGGCGGTATTCATACCAACAGCCATTTCCTAAAAAAATTGGTACCCCCCGAATACCTGTATCCAAAAGGAACATGGAGAACCTCGCAAAGGAACGGGTTACGTATGAGGCTGGACATTTCTAATGTGGTTGACCATGAAATTTATTTCAACCTGTATGACAGGTCTTTCGAAAAATACCTGAACGGGCTGGGCCCTGTATCCACCTTCTGGGATATTGGTGCCAATATTGGGTGGACGGCTTTACAGGTCAATCATAAATTCACTTCATGTAAAATTGTTGCTTTCGAACCTTCCCCGAAAAACAGAAAACGGCTGAAGGAAAATCTGGATTTGAACCACGCTAATGTTGAAATAGTGCCTTATGGACTTGGCCATGAAGCCAATACTTTCAAATTATATTCTGTTTTGGAAAATAACCCGGGAATGAACAGGATCATCCAGGAAGAAAAAGATTTGCCATTCGAAACCATAGAAGTGATTACCGCAGCGTCGTTCTGGGAGAAATCGGGACGCCCGAAGGTGGATGCACTGAAAATAGATGTGGAAGGATTTGAAATGTTTGTGTTGCAGGGCATGGAAGAAATGGTATCGGACTGCAAACCTGCCATGTTCCTCGAGGTAGATCATGAAATCTTATCTTCAAACGGGTCATCAGCCAAACAACTATTGACCTGGCTAAGCCAACATCATTATTCAATACAGGATGCGCAGACGGGCTATCAGCTGAAAGATCCTTTTGAAAATCTTCTTCCCCATTTCGACATCATTGCTAAATAATAACCTATGTGCGGAATAGCAGGCTTCGCCGATTTCACAAGGAAAAGCACAGAAGAAATGGTGACTGCCATGGCGGGTGCCCTTCCTCACAGAGGTCCTGACGGGCAGGGTATTTTTTTTCAGCAACACCCTCAGGTTACGATCGGACTGGGTCATCGCCGGCTTTCCATTATTGATTTGAGTACATCGGCCAACCAGCCCATGCACTTCAACGGCCTGCATATTATTTTCAATGGCGAGATCTACAACTATAATGAAATCAGGCAACAACTGATGACTCTTGGGCATCAGTTCAGTACGCATTCAGATACGGAAGTGATTCTTCACGCCTGGCAGGAATGGGGACTGCCAAGCATTGATCTTTGGCGCGGCATGTTCGCGATCGTACTGTTTGACGAAAACAAAAATGAACTGGTGTGCATCCGAGACCGCGCCGGGGTAAAACCTTTTCATTATTATTGGAAGGATGATCTTTTCTTATTTGGTTCTGAACTGAAAGCCATTACAGCGCATGCATCCTTTCCCAGAAAAATAAATAAAGATGCTGTCGCTTCCTTTTTGCAGTATGGCTGCATACCAACCCCTCATTGTATCTATAACCATACCTTCAAATTACCACCGGGCCATGTACTCCGGCTTGACCTGTCTACTAAAAAATATTCCATTACTCAATACTGGAATGTATATGATTTTTACAACAAGCCAAAACTGAAAATTGAGTTGCAGGAAGCGGTGGATGAAACTGAAAAAATTCTTGCAGAATCCTTTCAGTACCGGATGGTGGCAGATGTTCCCGTAGGAGTTTTTTTAAGTGGTGGTTACGACAGTTCCTGTGTGACTGCCCTGCTTCAGAAAAACACTAACGAAAAAATCAAAACATTCACCATCGGTTCAACAGATCAGAAACTGAATGAAGCACCTTTTGCCAAAAATATCGCGCGGCACCTGGGTACTGATCATACGGAATACTACTGTTCTCCGCAGGAGGCCCTGGAGATTATACCACAACTTCCTTTTTATTATGATGAGCCTTTCGCGGATAGTAGTGCGATCCCTACCATCCTGGTAAGCAGGCTGGCGCGAAAGGAAGTAACTGTTGCCTTGTCTGCAGATGCGGGAGATGAAATTTTTGCAGGATATAATCGCTATGATTATATCAGCCGCTATGGGAACAAGTTAAGGTCGATACCAAAACCCCTCCGGAAAATGGCTGCGGTAGCCATGGGAAGCATATCATCTGATCACATTCCTTTTTTCAGAAAGAAATACAATTTTCACAGTAGGTACGACAAACTAAAAAACCTGCTGAACGATCCATCACCAGCAGAATTACTTAAAAACCTGAGCCAGGTATTCAATAAAAAGGAATTACAGAACTTATTTGTAAACCCTGTAAACGAACTGCCCTCAGGTCATAATAGTTCTGAACTGCAGCCAGAGTTTTATGATGCGCTTTCATTTATGATGGCCGTGGATTATCAAACCTATATGTTGGATGACATCCTACAGAAAGTAGACAGGGCCACCATGTCTGTGAGTCTCGAGGGGAGAGAACCCTTCCTCGACCAGCACATTATCCAGTGGGCAGCGCAATTGCCATCTGATTTTAAATATCATGACGGAGAGAAAAAATATATCATCAAAGAGATTGTACATAAATACATCCCCAGGGAAATGATGGAACGCCCGAAAATGGGTTTTAGCATTCCGGTAGAATCGTGGTTGGGTAAGGAATTGAAGGAATTGGTTCAGGAATATCTGAGTGAAGCCAGTCTGCAGCAACATGGAATTTTCCGTGCGGAAGAAGTAAGGACCCTTGTGCAGGAATTTTTCAAGGGCCGCACAGAAAAACATCTCAAGATCTGGTATTTGCTGATGTTTCAAATGTGGTACAAACAATGGATGTAAAAAAAGTTCTCTACATCACTTATGACGGACTGACCGATCCGTTGGGACAATCACAAATCCTTCCTTACCTCAAAGGCCTGTCACGCTATGGATACCAGTTTACCATACTTAGCTTTGAGAAAAAACAACGTCTCCGGAAAGAGAAATCAGTGATTGAACAGTTGACAAAAGCATCCGGTATAGATTGGTTTCCGCTACCCTTTACTTCACGGCCACCCCTTCTTTCTAAATTATACGACGCCATTCAAATGAAAAGAAAAGCGGTAGCCTTACACCGTTTAAGAAATTTTGACATGGTGCATTGCCGCAGTTATATAGCTGCGGACGTGGGTCTTTACCTGAAACGAAAATTTGGCGTCAAGTTTTTCTTTGATATGAGGGGATTCTGGGCAGATGAAAAAAAAGATGGTTCCTGGAATGTAAACAATCCTCTTTTCAGAAAGGTGTACCAGTATTATAAAAGAAAGGAAGCCGCCTACCTGCGTGATGCGGATCATATTGTTTCTCTTACCGAAGCCGGTAAAAGAGAAATGTTCACCTGGAGTTCTTTCCGTGAAAATACTCCTGTGAGCGTTATTGCCTGCTGTGCCGATATGGAACATTTTTCTCTTACAGACAGGGAACAGCAGGTGCAAAGCAGGAAAAAATGGAAAATCCCATTGGGAAAACTGGTCATCAGTTACCTCGGATCCATTGGTACCTGGTACATGCTGAACGAAATGCTTTTATTTTTCAAGCAGCTGAAAAAAACATATCAGGATGCTGAATTTTTGATCGTCACCCATTCAGACCAGGAGGCCATCCGTTCTAAGATCTTGGAACATGGGCTCTCGATGAATGACTTTATTTTGATGCAGGCTTCCCGCAGCGAAGTGCCTTCGGTGATCAAGGCATCTGACATCAACATTTCATTTATTAAACCAGTTTATTCTAAAATTTCAAGTTCTCCCACCAAGCTCGGAGAAGTTCTTTCCATGGGCATACCGGTGATCTGCAACAGCGGTGTGGGTGATGTAAAGGAAATTGTTCTTAAAGCTGATGTAGGCTGTATCATAGACGGCTTCACAGAAAACGATTTCGACCCGGCCATCAAATCCATTCCAACGCTCCTTCAAAAGTCACCTTCTTCCATCCGTCATGCGATCAGCCACATTTATGACCTGGAACATGGTATTGAATTATACAGGGCAGCGTATAAGCAGGTATTTACATGAAGAAAAAGAAAATTCTTTTTGTTTGTCCTTATCCGGAACATGTGGCGCCGAGTCAACGATTGAAATTTGAACAATATTACCAGCACTTCCGTGAAGCGGGGTACGAAGTGGAAACCAGTTCCTTCATCCATTCAGATTTTTGGAAGATCATTTATAAAAAGGGAAACTTCGTTGCAAAATCGTGGTTCACCTTAAGGGGATATGTAAAAAGGTTCAGAGATGCAATACGCCTGCCGACGTATGATATCATATATATTCATCTTTGGGTAACGCCTTTCGGACCGCCTTTTTTTGAATGGTTGTTCAGAAAATTCGCAAAAAAAATAGTGTACGATATCGATGACCTGGTGTACCTGAAAAATGTGCACAGTAAGGCTCATCCGCTCGTTACACTGATCAAAGGACGGAGCAAGCCATTGTTCCTGATGAAACACGCCGACCATGTAATTACCTGCACGCCTTACCTGGATCAATTTGTTAAGCAATTTAACCAGCATACCACTGACATCTCCTCCACCATTGATACAGGTTTGTACAGACCCAGAACTGATTACAGCATTCACCCACCAATGATCATAGGCTGGAGTGGTAGCCACAGCACATCTAAATACCTGCACCTGCTGGATGGAGTATTTCGAGAGCTGGCAAGGAATCATAGATTCAAGCTGGTGGTGATGGGCGATGAGAATTTTATTCTGGATGGCGTGGATGTTGAAGCACTGCCGTGGAAGGAATCTCACGAAGTGGAAGTCATTAGCCGGTTCGACATTGGAGTATATCCCCTTCCGGATGAGGAGTG
>JANLYU010000331.1:0-23474 GCA_031365785.1 Flavisolibacter sp.
TTACAGAATTCCGGGAATGTTTTACAGGATTCCGCAGGGTTATAATGTCATTAGGGCCTTTTGAACATGCCGGTTGTTTTCCCACACGCAAATCACATGTTCCTTATCAATCGCTTTTACAACGGGTAATTGCCCTTTGCCCAGTGTTACTTTATTTCCATCGGGTTTTAAAACCACCACTTCCCCATTTTCCACCCACGCATAAATATTTCTATCATTCACTGATTCAATAGCGCAACCTTTACCTGAACCTATTTCTTTTTCAGGCATGCCTGGTTCATCGCTATAGATCTTACCCTTTCTGTTCCAGACGGTTTGAGGAATTCCATTCTTATTGATCGCCAGCCCCCCGCCATCCATAGGACAACCATTGAGCGCCCAACTTTCCTGACCCAGTTTTTGAGCAGTTTTAAAATGCGCACCTCCATCAGAAGATTGGATCAGGTACAGGTCCCTGTTTCCATTCATCCAATTGCGGAACATTACATACACCTGATCGCCTTGAACCACCACTGAAGGTTTGCAGCATTCACAAACAGTAGAGTCCGGAGAAGCATAGACCAGGATGTTTTTACTCCAGGTCTTTCCACCATCTGCAGAGCGTGCTCCGAATATTTTATTGTGCCTGTCGCGCAAATCCAGCCATACTGCAAATGCCTGTTTTCCATCCGCACTCAGGGCCATGAGATTTTCTTTAGCTACTGTATCCATGTCATTCACCCTTGCCGACGATTGCCAGTTACCGGAACCTTCTTTTACAAAAGAAAAAATATTACCTGAATCATTACAGGCTGTCAACACCAAACCAGTAGAAGTAACAGCCAGTTGGGGGCCGCGCGTATGGGAAGCAGCCAGTTTTGGAAGCACTCCAATGAGGGAAGGAACTGAAAAATTTTGCCCTTTATCAGAAGACCAGGCATACATGATACTATCACCTGTTCCATAAGTTAGGTGCAGAAGTCCTGCACGGTCGCCAGCAAGACCAGGCATTTGTCCGGCCGCAATAATGTCAGCAGCCTCCTTTTTTTCTGAATCTTTGCAGCTGTACAGTACCATGAAAATGAACAAAAGGTTTACATATTTCATAACTTATAATTGATCCAGGGACTTTCGGTTTTTGTGTCCTGGCTTTTTAAAATTGCTTGGGGTAAGTCCTGTGACCTTCTTGAATTGTGCTGACAAATGCGCTACACTGCTGTAGCCCAGTTTCCAAGAGATCTCACTTAAAGTCTGCTCTTCATAAGCCAGCCATTCTTTTACTTTCTCTATTTTTTGCAAAATGAAAAATTGTTCTATGGTGATGCCTTCCACTTCAGAAAAAAGGCGGCTGAGCTGTGGATAATTGCTGTTTATTTTTTTAGTGAAAAAATCATGCAGACTAAAATGCTCTTCTACTCTTCCGCTTTGAACTTTACTGATAAGAAGCATTTTCACTTGCTCTATCTGTTGCTGTTTTTGATGATCCAAAATTTCAAACCCCAGCTTTTCCAACTGCTTGCTAACCTGTTCTCTTTGAATGGTTGATAGCTCCTTTTGCAGTTCCACTTCTCCCATGATCACTTCGGTGGGAAACAGACCTGATTTTTCAAATTCCTGCCTGACTGCCATGATGCATCGGGTGCATACCATATTTTTAATGAATAGCTTCATGAACCAACTTGCTGGCAGCGAAAGTAATTAAATGGAGCAACTTAGTCAGGGAGCCTTGAACTTATAGGATCATGTCTTGAATAGGAGGGACTTTGAGCCATCTTAACTATACAGAATCCTACTCCATTAACCTTTGACGAATCATTCATTTACTATGCAACATTATACCACCAGCTTGGATATGTCAATCTGTTCCAGGTAGGAATCGAGGCTGTCAATGTCTTCAAAAGCATTGATAGCAATGACCTCACCGCTTTCTTCCGTAGAATAAACTTCTATGTAAAATTTCTGTATTTGAAAAAGACGCAGTGTAAAATTAAATCTCCTGCATTCTATCAGTAACACCCCCAGGGTCATGGTTACATCTAATTGTTTATCCTGACTGATAGAATTAAATTTTACCAGATTCATAAATGTTGCAGGTTCAATAATAATACCCTGCCCTAAAATTTTTTTTAAACACTTGTTTGTCTGATTTGTAAGGCTGTTGATTCACTATTTCTACAACAAGCACACCTATTTATATGAATATGTGTCCCGGACCAAACGGCACAATTTTTTTGAATGCAACTGATCTGTTTGCCTGATTACTCATGAAAAGAAACTGTTGGTAGTTGCTGTTGCTGGTTGTGGAACTAATAGCCTGGGGAGTTCATTACTGGTTATTATACTGCCTATAACAACGTATGGTTTGTTTAGTCGTGTTTACTATTTGTGAATATCCAGTCCCAGTCAATTTGGTTATAGCAGTAAGACAATAATAATAGGCGCTCCTCAAAAAATAACTTATTTTGTTATGGAAGCAACACCTCATGGAATTTAAGATGTTTATCGGAAACAGCTTAATTGATTCGGTACCGGTAAGCTTTTCTCAAATAAGGAAGCCTGGGTTCCTCGACAGCCTTACTGAAGAACTCAGAACAAAACATGAGTCGCTCCTATTATCTTCTGAAGAAACTCCACTTTTTTGTATCGAACATGTGCCCTCCGCCATGAATATCAAAAAGAAGCCTTGATGGGCTCTAATTGTCGCCAAATCAGATGGAGGATTAGCAGTCATTCCAATACAATTGCAATTAAAATATTATTTTTTTTAGTAAAATTACTAACTGTATAGTATACGTATTAGTACTACTTAAATGTGATAAAATCACCGGGAAATCCTTGCATTTGCAAACAACTTAAGCAATCTTTGTAAGGTGTTCTACTTATTCATACTAAGTTGAATAATGCATAAAGAACAGAATCCGAAACATTGAAAATCAAATTAATCTCAACATTCCCTTTATGAAAACGTGTAAACTTTCGATCCTTTTCCTTATTTGCCTAAGTACCTTGTTTTCCTGTAGTAAGAGAGAAAAAATCAGTTCTGATTTTGAAGATGTATTGAACCAGCCCCAGTCTACTACAGTGGCACCAACTGCTGGCGCAATAAATTCTGCATCTAATATGATAGCGGCAGAACAAAACATTATTCCTGCAGACATTTCTTTTTGTAATTCCAAAACAGTTCCGTTGTGTATTAAGAACCAATCGATGGGCTCAGTAACCGTCAAAAGGGGTTCAGACAACAAGGTGTATATCACCTATAATCTAACTGGCAATTATTTTTTTGCCGCCCTTTCGCTTTTTACGGGAGTAACAACAGCTATTCCAATGATTCAGACAGAACCCAATGTCTGTACTTTCCCTTATAAAAAAGTATTCACTGCTCCATTTACAGTTCAACAGTATACATATGTGCTGAACAACCAGCCCCAGTCATTTACTGTGGCTGCGTATGCTGCAATTGTGAAAAAACAGGGTAATAGCTTCAAACCTGTGGAAGATGCGTGGGCTGATGGCTGTTCAGGTAACAAAATTTATACTGGAAAAAATAATATCACTGGTGGTGATAAAGAAAATGACGATAAAGATGATGAACAAGGAAATCATGATGGTGATCATGAACATCAGGATAATGACCATTCACAGTCGAATGGAGGATGCAGTAGCAGTCACAATATGGTAGATTGCAAAGGTGGTGCAGGGGCAACTTTGTTCACTTATTCAGGAGGTAACTGTTTCGTGGCTCCATCTGCAGCCGCCGTCGTTACGGAGCCTGATATCTGTTCATTTACATCGGATTGTTTCTTTGGAATCCACCCCTATCATAAAGTAGTGACTGCATGGATAACCCCAACTGTAACCGTTGGTGGAATTGCCTATACTGAAGAAGAAGGAAGAGCGATAGCTGTTTTACCTGAAAATCCTGCTATACTAAGTAATGCATGTAACTCAAAGGACGCTTACCTCGCGGTAGCCACACTTAAATTGAGCAACACAGGTTATACCCTTAGTCCTACCATAGGACCGGCTGTAGCAACCATTGAAGCCTGGTTAAGCACAGTTGGCAAGATTTCGGCAACGAATCTTCCAACAGGCAATGCCACTATCAAAAATGCCACTACTGTCCTTAATAATTTCATTAAGGCTCACAACTGTCCTTACAGAATAGAATAATTACTTACCGAATAATTACAAGGTGTCCAAACGGACACCTTTTTTTATTTAGGTCTTTTACTTTTCTTCCATAAGGCTGAAGATTTCAACTACTTCCAGGTCTTTTCCTGCAGGGCCTGTCAATACTTTCCCATCTGGGGAATACCGGGCACCATGGCAGGGACAATCCCAACTCTTCTCCGCGCTGTTCCAGTCCACGGTGCATTTTACATGAGTACAGGTTGGGTTTACCGCATGAAGTATTCCTTGCTCATCTTTATATAATGCCAGTGAGGCCCCTTCATATTTTACCAGCCTGGCTTCACCTGGTGCCAGGTCAGCCAGTTCAGTGAGTTTTTCTTTAGACAACTTCTTGCCAATGAATTGAGCTACCACATCTGCTCCTTCTTTAATAAAGTTAGAGAAACCTGCTATTGGTTTTAACCTGCCGGGATGAAATAGTTTTTCATATTTACTTTGCCCGGTGTTGATCAGCTCTGTGAGCAGTATAGCCGCTATATGACTATAGGTCATTCCATTCCCTCCAAACCCAGTGGCAACAAAAACACGGTTGGGGTTTCCGGGTAAATGCCCTATATAAGCCAGGCCATCACTGGGTTCAAAATACTGAGAAGACCATTTGAAAGACACTTCTTCCACATGAAAATGGGTACGCACATGGGCCTCCAGTTTCCTGAAACATTCTTCAGTATTTTTCACATGCGCAGTTTTATGGTCCTCTCCACCTGCGATCAGGTATTTGATCCCGTCCACTTCCTGTGTCCGGTAATAATGGTATGGATCAACCATGTCATAAGCAAGGTTTTCCGGATAAGCTCCATCCTTCAGTTGCACTGCCAACGCGTAGCTGCGGTAAGGCGCACATCTGAAGTGTAAAACATTGACGCCAGGTGGAATGTGCGTTGCCCATATTAAGTGAGCTGCTTTCATTGTTCCCTTTGTGGTGCGCACTTCAAGTATTTCATCGCCTTTACAATCCTGTACCCTGCAATCCTGCAAAATAATTCCTCCAGCTTCTTCGAAGGCACGAGCCAACCCGTAAACATATTGAGTGGGGTGTAACTGCGCCTGATCATGGTAGACGATGGCTTTTTGAAATGAAATATCAATAGGTATCCGTTCTGTAATAGATACCTCCGCATTCGCTTTCAAAGAAGCTTGATATATTTTATCCAGTTCTGCGGTTTGCGCTTCATCCTGAGAAAAAAGGTAACCATCCTTTTCTTCGAAGCCGCACTTGATCGCATATGTTTCAATGTTTGCCCTGAATAAATCCATTGCATCATTGGCAGCCCGGGCAACTAGTTGTGCATCTTCCTCCCCAAAATTCTTTTGAATCTTATCGTAGCTGGTATCAAAGAATGTATTCAGATGAGCGGTGGTACCTCCCGTGGTTCCAAAACAGAGGTGGTAGGCTTCTGCAACCAGGCACGACTTCCCTGATCTCTGCAAGTGAAGTGCAGTGGTAAGTCCAGTGATACCTCCTCCTACAACCATCACATCAAAAACTTTTCCTTCTGTCTGTCCATTTACTGGTTGAAATTCAGGGATCTTATTCTGCCAGAGGCTGAGCAGGGCACCATCTCTTTTCATACATCTTTTAGCATTTTACAAAAAAATAATGCCGCTACCTGCGCGAATCTATTTATTCATGCATTCTCTCCTGATAATTTTCAGAAATGCTTTTCGTGCTGGTGATATGATGCTAGTTCATGGCCAATCGTCGTCACCCTCCTGTTTACCGGATTGAAAGTTTTTCCTGCTTTCAATTTTTTCCAGTTCCCTTCTGATGAGCATATCGGCTATGAGAATCCCCGCGTCTGTATTTTGATGTTGCACCAATATTTTTTTCAGTTCCTGTTCATCTACATCTATCTGATAAAGCAGCTGCACGAGGCTGCTGAAATCCTGAACGATTAATTCATTGATGTATATGGCAAGCTTTTCCCTGAGAAGCGAAAGGTCGTCGGGCATTTTCCCGCTGATGGAATGGAGTAAAACTTGGATCCCTTCTTTCATCAACATGATTGATTCCTGTGCAATGAGGTACTGTTTTCAGGTCAGAATTTTTCTACTGCGCCGAGGGCAAACAATGCAAAATCATATTTTACCGGATCCTTCCTGTCATATTGTTGCAGTTGCGCTGTTAGTTCAAGGGCTGCGCGCCAGTCGACCTGTTTGCGATCAATCATTTTAAAATGTTTGGCCACACGTGCTACGTGCACGTCTATAGGACAAACAAGCTGGGCCGGCCGGATGCGATTCCAGAGTCCGAAATCAACCCCATGGTCATCCTTTCTTACCATCCAGCGTAAAAACATGTTGAGCCTTTTACAAGTTGCATTTTTTTCTGGTGTGGCAATATGCTTCCTGGTTCTGGCCGGCGCATCAGGATGTAAAAAAAAATAATGGTGAAACCCAGTTAATGCCTGTTCCACATTAAGGTCCTGTTTTCCCATCCAGGAAGAAAAAGCGGTTTCCAGAGAGGAAGCATGCTGGAAATGATTTTTGATAAAAAGAATAAAATATAAAAGGTCCGTTACATTAAATGTCCGGTGTTTGAATTGCAGCATTTTTTTGAGATCTTTTTCTTGATGCTTCATGATGAACTGATGGGGTGAATGGTCCATCAGTTCCATCAGCTCTCTGGTCTTATTGATTATGGTGGTTCTGTTGCCCCAGGCAAAAATGGATGCAAAAAAACCGGCAATTTCCACATCCTGCTTTTTGGTAAACAAGTGAGGAATACAAATGGGGTCATGCTGAATAAAGGCAGGTTGGTTGTATTCGACCACTTTTTTATCTAGGAATTCCTTGAGCTTTTCACTTTCCATGCCTAACCAATCGCCTGGTTCAGGTCCTCGGTAAGGTCATCCACATCTTCAATGCCCACACTGAGCCTGATGAGCGAATCTGTAAGTCCGTTCTTGATTCTTTCTTCCCTGGGAATCGACGCATGGGTCATGGTAGCAGGATGATTGATCAGGGATTCTACTCCTCCCAGGCTTTCTGCCAGTGCGAAGATTTTAGTGGAAGACAAGACTTTTTTGGTATTTTCCGGACTGTCATCTTTCAGTGTAAAGCTCATCATTCCTCCGAAACCCCTCATTTGCTTACGCGCAATCTGGTAATTAGGATGATCTTCAAAGCCACACCAGAAAACCTGACTTATTTTTTGGTGGGACCTCAGAAACCGGGCTACTTTTTCACCATTCTCGCAATGCCTTTGCATGCGTAAGTGAAGGGTTTTAATTCCTCTCAGCACCAGGAAGCAGTCCATAGGCCCGGGAACAGCTCCGGTAGATTTCTGAATAAAATATAATTGGTCCTTCAAACCAGGATCATTCATGACCAGGCAGCCCTGGATCACGTCACTGTGGCCGCCGATGTATTTAGTTACCGAGTGCATAACGATGTCGGCGCCAAGGTCGAGTGGATTCTGAAGGAAAGGGGAAGCAAACGTATTATCCACACAAAGCAACACTTTGTTTTCTTTGGCAATAGAAGCTACGGCAGCAATGTCCGTAATGTTCATCAACGGATTGGTAGGCGTTTCTATCCAGATCAGTTTAGTCAGGGCATTGATATACGGTCTGATGCTGGCTGCATCCTGCATATTTACATAATGGAACCTGATTCCAAATTTTGAAAATATTTTCGTAAACATCCGGTAGGTGCCGCCATACATATCATTTCCGGCGATAACCTCGTCGCCTGGCTGTAATAATTTAATCACAGCATCCGTGGCTGCTACTCCGCTGCTGAAGGCCAATCCGAATTTTCCATTCTCTATAGCTGCGAATGATGCTTCCAGCGCTGTTCTTGTTGGGTTCTGACTACGCGCATATTCATAACCCTTGTGCTGGGCGGGCGCTTCCTGAACATAAGTAGAAGTCTGATAAATGGGAGTCATGATAGCTCCTGTAGTGGGGTCTGGCTCAATGCCTGCATGTATGAACTTGGTACCTATCCTCATATTTAATTTATTGATGCAAAGATGCTGATTCCTTTTTAGGGTATTCAAAGAATTCAAATGGCTTACCGTCTTTACATATTAACAACAACTTAAAAATAAAACTTCATTCTGGCATGCCTGTTTATTATGCTTTTTTTCCTTTCATCATCGATTTAATCAATTTACTTCAGAGAGCCCCTCATTACAAGAGATGAAGAACTTTTGAATTGCCAATGGTGTAATCACCGGAGATTGTGTCAGTATTACGAATACATTCGTATTGACCGTATTTATTCATCATTAATTATCAGTCATGAAAAAGATGCTTATTTCAGCCATTACCATTCTTAGTATGTTTCGTGTGCTTGCCGCGGATCCCACCATTAACGATAAGGTCCTGAATGCCTTTGAAAGAACATTTAAAAACGTTCAAAATGTTCACTGGAGCACTTATACGCACGCCTATGAAGTGAAGTTTGAACAAAACAAGATCACCTGCAAGATTACCTATGACAAGGAAGGTAACATCCTGAAGACCCTCCGTTATTATGGTGAAGAACAATTACCTATTCTGGTACTCACTAAAGTAAAAAATCGTTTTGCCAGTAAAACTATATTCGGGGTGGTAGAAGTATCATCAGAGGAAGGAACTATCTATCATATTACACTGGAAGATGAAAAAACCTGGTTAGAAATCCTGTCAGATGACTATGGATCTTTGACCGTGGAAAAGAAATACAGGAAAGCTTAATGGAACAAATAAGAAACAGACCAAATTTTCCAGTCTACATTGTCAGCCACATAGGAATCATGTGGCTGAACTTTTTTGAGCCCGTCTTTTTTTAAAATCCCTTCTGCTGCAAGTTGTTGTTTGGCATTTTCTATAGCCTCTCTAACATCAGCCTGTTGCATCCATTTTTTTTGCGGAGGCTCGAAACCTGTTTTATTCCTTTGCCAGGTAATTTCAGCAGGTAATTTTTGAACCACGGTTTTTCTGAGCAACCATTTGGTCCAACCGTGATGGATCTTCATCTCCGGAGGTAAATGGAAAAGGAATTCTACCAGCTCATGGCTTAGGAAGGGTAATCTTACTTCAATTCCATGAGCCATGCTATTTCTGTCTGCCAGCCTCAATAACTCTTCCAGTCCTGAAACAACTGTATCAAAGTAAAGTGCGCCGTTGAGGTCATGCGAAGCCGGAAGTACATGATACAATGAATGTTTATGAAGGAAGGCAAAATCCCGGTCCAGTTCCTGATGTCGAAATGCTTTTCTTGCTTTGAGACCTTGCCAGATGGCTGCACTAAATTCAGGAAAGCAGGCAGCGAATTTATGTTGCAGGCTAAAATTTTCTGTAATGCCCAGATCTAACGCCTGCTTTAGTTCCCCGCTTGACGCCAGTTTTCTTTTTCTGTACAATTCCTGCCAGAACCATCTGTAGTATTTGTGATATCCGCCCAGCACTTCGTCTGCTCCCTGCCCATCCAGCAACACCTTGATGTTATTTTGTGCGGCGCACTGATACACTTTGAACTGGGCCAGTACACTGGCTGAACCAAAGGGCTCTTCCTGGTGCTTCATCACTTGCTGCATCAGGTTGACAATCTCATTTTCATCTACCTTCACATAATGAGCTTGCAAGTCAAACTTATTGGCTATTAATGTTGCGTACGGAGTTTCATCCTTCTCAAATCCGGGAAAAGAAGCAGTAAAGCTCTGGTAAGTATATTTTTCAGGCGGATGTTCATTGCAAAATGCAACAATGGCAGCACTATCCAGTCCTCCGCTTAAACTCGTTCCTATTGACACCTCACTGCGCAACCTTTTTTGTATGGAAGATGAAAAAAGGTGTGTGAATTCATCCACGGCTTCGTTGGTGGTTACGGGTTGCCGTACATCAGGGTTTAATTGCCAATATTTCACGAGTGCCAAGGAATGGTCAGTTGTATGGAACTCCAAATAAGTAGCAGGTGGCAGCTTGTGAAGGTGCTGGTAAAACGTTTCCTGAGGATTTCCCGGATTCATAGTATACCCGATGGTAAGAAAATTATAAACCATTTTCCTGTTCACCTCTTTCGGTACACCCATGATCCACAACGCTTTCATTTCCGAAGCAAAAAGTAGCTGAGTTTCATCATAGAAAAAGAAAAATGGCTTTTCACCAAACCTGTCCCGCGCAGCGAACAACTTTTTTTCTTTTTCATCCCATATGGCAAAGGAGAACATGCCGTCAAAATACTGAACACATTCTTTTCCCCAGGCATCATAAGCTGCTGCTATCACTTCGGTATCAGAAGTAGAGTTGAATGGGTAACCTTTTTGTTGGAGTTGCAATTTCAACTCCTTGTAATTATAAACTTCACCATTATGGATGATGGTATAACGGGATAGATAATGCATGGGCTGTGCTGCTGCATCACTGAGATCAATGATACTCAAACGCCGGTGACCAAAAGCGGCTTCCTGAGCAGGGCTGATCCAAATGCCTTCATCGTCGGGTCCGCGGTGCCGGATGCAAAGGGAAGCAGCATAGATTCTTTCCCTGGTTACAAATTCCCGTTCCCTGCTCACTATTCCAACTATCCCGCACATGCTATTTTTCTTTGAATTGAATGGGCAAGCGCGCTTCCATATTATCCCACGCCATCAACATGTCAGCTCCACCAGAAGTAGTTTGAAACATGAGGGAGAAATATTCAACTGTTAGTTTATTTTGAAGAACAGGGATAGGAAACTTATAAAGGTCTTTCCTGGAATCAAATGTAAGACCCCACGAATTGAGGTTACTGTTGAATACAATTGTCCATTGATCGGGTTCCGGAATACAATAAAGTATATATTTTCCTGCACGAATTGATTTACCCTGTATGGTAACCGGAATAAAGAATTCAATTTCTGTTGCTTCATTGGCGCCAAGGCGCCATGGCTCACCATATTTGAGCAGCGAACCAAAAATTTTTCTTCCCTGTTTGTGAGGCCTGCTATAAATGACCCTGGCAACAGGTAGTGGTCTCCTCACCGACATTTTAGGATAATCTGAGGGCAGGTAACTCATATCCATGGGAGAAATGTCCACGTCCTCGAAAGGATTCGATGAAACCTTTTTCAGTTTCGCAGAATCTTTGGGAGCAGGATTCATTTCATTAGGTACCGTGTTATCTGCACCATGGCAGGAAAGCAACACAATAAAAAAACACCATCCAAAAAAATATTTCATAATGGAAAATACATTTTTTAAGGTAAGCGCCCTGTAAAGACACACCCTTCATTCACTGATCATTGTGTTTGAAGAAAGGCACCTGAAATGATTTTATTTAATTTCCTTTTCATCATTCTTTTTTCCTACCGGTTCATTATTTTTTTCTTCTGGTAAAGTAGCCCAGTGAATTCCATCCTTGGCGATCAGGGCCTCTGCATCTTCCGGACCCCAGGAACCTGGAGCATAGTTAGGGAAATCCAAAGGGGGTCTTGTTTGCCAGGCTTCCTGAATAGGTTGAATGATGCGCCATGCTGCCTCCACCTGGTCGGCGCGCATGAATAGAGTAGGATTGCCTTCGATCACATCTTCCAGAAGCGTTTCATAAGCTTCCGGCTGCTGGTCATCTCCTCCATAGGCATCACTGTAATTGAAAACCATGTCTACCGGTTGAAGTAACATTTGAGGTCCTGGTTTTTTTGCCTGAAACCGCAGGCGGATTTCCATTTGTGGCTGGATGCTAATGATTAACCGGTTGGGCCTCCACGTTTCTCCAGCTTCCGGGGGAAACGCGTATTGAGGAGCAGGTTTAAACCGGATGGTGATCAGGGTGGTTTTGGAATGAAGCGCTTTTCCAGTGCGCACATAAAAAGGAACATCTTTCCAGCGCCAGTTATCTACATAAAATTTAACGGCGGCAAAAGTTTCAACTGTGGATTTGGGCGATACGTTTTTTTCTTCCTGGTACGACTTCATCTGTTCTCCTTCCATCCATCCTTTTCCATACTGACCCCTGATGGCATTGAGGTGCACTTCATCGCGGTGCCATTTACGGATCGCCATCAATACATCTAATTTTTTATTCCTGATTTCGTCTGCTTCAAAGGAAACCGGCGCTTCCATGGCAATCATACACACAAGCTGAAGGATGTGGTTCTGCACCATGTCCCGCAATGCGCCTGAATTTTCGTAGTAACCACCGCGGTCCTGCACCCCTATATTTTCGGCGGCAGTAATTTGAACATGGTCGATGTAATGACTGTTCCATATCGGTTCAAAAAGGGCATTGGCAAATCGAAGGGCTAATATATTCTGTACTGTTTCCTTACCCAGGTAATGGTCAATCCTGTAAATCTGCTCTTCCCTGAAAAGTTGACCCAGCCGGATGTTCAGTTCAGTGGCGCTTTTCAGGTCATGGCCGAATGGTTTTTCAAAAACCATTCGGGAACGCGCCGGTTCAGTAGTAAGACGAGCTTTGTGCAAATGTTCTGCAATGGCAGGTGCCAGTTGCGGAGCCACAGACATATAAAATACGGTGGTGGCTTTTGCTTTCCAGGTGGTTTCTTCCTTTTTGATCCGGGTAGCTATAGAAAGATAGGTTTTATCATTTTCTAGGTCGGCTTTTACGTATTCAATATGCTGTGAAAATTCTTTCCATGCAATTTTAATGCAATCGGGCCTTCGTGAATGTTCTTCAATCCCTTTTTTGGTATGGTTACGGAATGTGGCGTTGGTAAAATCTGTACGACCCACACCAATGATCAGGAATTGATCCGGTAAATATTTATCCAGATAAAGATTGTACAGGGCAGGCATTAGTTTTCTATAGGTAAGATCACCACTTCCACCAAAAATATAGAGAATCGTAGGCTGCTTCTTGTCTGACATGAAAAAGTTTTGATAGCTGTCAATAGTTTATTTTTCTACATTCCATTCTGTATGGAAAACACCTTCGCGGTCTGTTCTTCTGTAGGTATGTGCTCCGAAAAAATCCCGTTGAGCCTGGATCAGGTTAACGGGCATCCGTTCACTGAGGAAGGCATCATAATAAGAAAGGGTACTCATCATTCCTGCCATAGGTATTCTGGCGTCTATCGCAATTTTCAAAATTGAACGAAGGCTTTCCGACCTGTTTTGAAGCAATTTCGCCATTTCACCATCGAGTAATAAATTAGGAAGCTGGGGATCTTTTTGGAAGGCTTCAGAAAAATTTCCAAGAAGTGCGGACCGGATAATGCATCCGGCTTTCCAAACCCTTATCACATCTGGAAGCGGGATATTCATTTTCAATTCCTCGGAAGCCTTGGCCAGCATGGCCAGTCCCTGTGCATATGCAATGGCGAAACTGAATGATAACGCATTCTCCAGATGGGTGATTATTTCTTCTGTTATATCTGTTTTTTTCACAGCGCTTTTGTACAGTTGTGATGCCCTTGTCCGCTGTTCCTTGTATACGGAGAGGTCTCGCATGGCCACCGCCATGTCGATGGTGGGAATGGGAACAGGCAGGTCCATGGCTTCCTGTGAGGTCCATTTACCGGTTCCTTTTGATCCTGCCTGGTCAAGTATATTATCGACCAGGAAGTCCTCATTTCCGGGCGTATCGTTATCACCTGTTTTAAAAACCTCCGCGGTGATCTCAATCAGGTAGGACTGCAATTGCCCACTGTTCCACTTGGTAAAAAGTTCATGCAGTGCTTCATTGGAATAACCTACACTGCGGTGCAGGAGGTCATACACTTCACTGATCATTTGCATCATGGCGTATTCTATCCCATTATGGACCATTTTTACATAGTGGCCGGCGGCATTGTTGCCCATGTAAGCCACACAGGAGATATTGTCTGATTTGGCAGCGATAGCTTCCAGAATAGGTTGCAGATACTGGTAAGCATCTTTATCACCACCCGGCATCATGCTGGGTCCCATTCGGGCACCCAGTTCACCACCTGAAACGCCCATACCAAAAAAATGAATGTGTTTGTCCTGCAGGTAATTGATCCTCCTGAGAGTGTCTTTGAAATAGGAATTACCGCCATCGATCAGGATGTCATCATTTTCCAGGTAAGGGAGAAGATTTTCAATAACATCATCTACGGGCTTGCCTGCAGGCACCAGCATCATGACCTTACGAGGTTTCTTCAAACCTGATGTCATTTCTGAGATGCTGGTAGTTCCTTTTACGGTGGTACCGGGCGGAGCGGCTGCCACTAGTTTGTCAGCCCTTTCCTGTTTCAGGTCAAAGCCGATCACGGCATAGCCATGATCTGCCATGTTCAAAAGAAGGTTACTTCCCATCACGCCTATTCCGATCATTCCAAAGTCGTATGTTGCTTCCATGTCATTTGCTTTTTGAAGAATCCGCAGCTTGTAGATTATCAGTGGCTTCAGGCACCATGGGTTTGATGGCGGGTTCTGTTTTACCGTTGTGACAGGTAAAGCAGGTCACCATCAGGATGGAGTTTAAAGTTCTTTTGCCACCTGTTACATTAAAATACTTATCATTGATTTTGTCTGTCATTCGCATCATTTCCCGCGCCGTGAGTTTGTGCTTTTTTTCATCGGACGCAAAATCCCAAACTTCAGCAGCCTTATTTTCCACATGGCAAAAATCGCATCCCACACTTAAAGACAAACAGAAATGATGCATCACACTGTCCATTTGATCTTTGGTAATATTCCTGGGAAGCACCTTTAAGTTTTTAAAAAGGGGTGGTTTCCCGGTCAATCCCAAAGATGCGGTCACCAGCGCACTGAGTAACAGCAACACCAACAGGCATCTTTTCATTGATTTAAAATTTCATTGAATGTAGGCAAAAATTCAGCCTCTCATATGCAGGTGCGGTTACCAACTCAAGTATGCTTATTTTTGCAGGCAATTATTTCCACTTATTTGAGCTGGCAAAAGTATTTAAGGATACAGGGAAGTACACTGGGTTCATTCACCAGTACCAGGATGCCTGTGGTTGAATACTTACTCAACAGTTAGAAAGCCTGGCATCATTTATTAAGATTTGAACACGCAACATTGAAATTTTATTTAATTAATGGAAACAGTATCAAAAAATGTAGCTCTTACTGCCAAGGACTTTGCCACTGACCAGGAGGTTCGCTGGTGTCCTGGTTGCGGTGATTATTCCATCCTGGCACAGGTGCAGAAAGTGATGCCCACCCTGGGTATACCCAGGGAAAACATTGCCATTATATCAGGCATTGGTTGCTCCTCTCGCTTTCCTTATTATATGAACGTGTATGGAATGCATTCCATTCATGGGCGCGCCACGGCTGTCGCCAGCGGATTGAAGGCCTCCCGACCCGATCTGAGTGTGTGGATTGTTACCGGTGATGGTGATGGACTGAGCATTGGAGGTAATCATACGATCCACCTGCTCCGACGCAATTTCAATGTAAATGTTTTATTGTTCAATAACCAGATCTATGGTCTTACCAAAGGTCAGTATTCACCCACTTCAGAAGAAAACAAAATCACCAAATCAACTCCATTTGGTAGTATTGACCATCCCTTTAACCCGCTAGCTCTGGCTTTAGGTGCAGATGCCACTTTTGTGGCGCGTAGCATGGACCGGGATGTGAAACATCTGCAGGCCATGCTGCTTAGCGCCAATGCGCACTATGGTTCTTCTTTTCTTGAAATCTACCAGAACTGCAACATCTTCAACGATGGTGCTTTTGAGATGTTTACTGAAAAGGGAACAAAAGCGGACGAAGCCATTTTTCTTGAAAACGGTCAGCCACTTGTTTTTGGGGCAGCGCGTAACAAGGGAATCCGGCTGGATGGATTCACTCCTATCGTTGTGAATCTGGATGAAGGCCATAGTGTAAACGACCTTTGGGTGCATCAGGAAAATGATATTTACAAAGCACAGATCCTTACCCGAATGTTTGATGATCCACGTTCTGCGAATCATCTTCCGAGACCCTTTGGTGTCTTTTATAAAACGGTGCGTCCTACATATGAAGACATGATGAAACAGCAGATAGATGTAGCCAAAGAAAAAAAACCAGCTGACCTGGATAAATTATTAAGGGGAAATGAAGTCTGGAATATTGTGTAGCGCCTTCACCGAATTCCCTTTTCATTTATTGATGTTTTTTACTACGCCAGCATTAGCTGATAATACAGAAAATAGCAAAGGTGTTCAAGGACGAGAGCTATGAACAGAAGCCCCGGTCATTTCGGCAGGGGTTGGCTGATAAACAGATGGTATTGCATTGTTGTCTGAGGCGTTTGGACTCAATGCCACGATCATTTCTTTTTTTGCGTTTTCAAAGATCTTTTTCTGTTTAGTATCGTGCCACCATTTAGGAGCTGTTTTTTTCATCATCGTATCAATACCTCTCATACCAAAAAGATTCCATGCCCCTTTGAGTTTTCCTGTGATGGAAGGCTGCAAGGCACGAAGGCTCATGGCAAAGCCACTATCCAGGTATTCCATATGATGCCAGTAACCGGCAGGCATAAAAAGGGTATCGCCATGGTCGAGGATGACTTCATAACCCCTGGCATGTTGAAGTGCCGGAAATTTTTTATAATCCAGCTTACTGTTCTCTCCGTAATAATTTGAAAAATCTGCCATGCTCAAAACTTCCCACGGTTTACGGTATAACTTGTGCTGTTCGTGATGGGGGAACAACAGCACCCGTTTTCTTCCTGCGAACTGCGTATGCAGGATGTTGGAGAGGTCTATATCAAAGTGCATGTGGGTGATGGATGAAGCGCCTCCCACAAACAACATGGGATATTTTTTAACAAACCCGGAAAGAAGATGTTCGGGCCATGTAAAATCTTTCACCAGGCTGGGAGCATGGTCAAAAATATTAAAAAGAAAAATTCTCCAACCGGCAGGACCATTGCTGATCATATCAATATATTCACCAAATGTTTTATAATCATCGGCAGCATTGACAGGGGTATAGGCATCACTTTTAGTATTGTTGTAAAGGCCCACTCGCTGGTCGCCTACCAGCTGCTTGAAATAATCCCAATTCCACCTGTTATATGCGGGCCATTGTTTGGCCATATCCTTGAGGACAACAGGTTTTTGAGGAAGATAAAATTCTTCCCTGAATACTCGCGGATCAATGTTCTCCAATTCAGGAATAGTTTTCAGGATCATGTTTAAACTGTTTTTGCTCAATAAATTCAGACCTAATGTAGCAAAGATTTTCCTGTGAACACGGTTTGTTAAAAAACTGGCATTAAATTAACGCTATGCTGATCTCTATTCATCCTGTCAACCCCCAGCAACGGCTTATTCAGCAGGTAGTGGAGGTGCTGAAAAGTGGTGGGGTCATAATTTATCCAACCGATACCATCTATGGTTTGGGATGCGACATCTTTCATCTAAAAGCAGTGGAACGAATCTGCCGGATCAGGAATGTACAGCCACAAAAAGTCAACCTGTCTTTTGTTTGTTATGACCTGAGTGACCTCAGCAAATATGTAAAACAATTAAACACACCGGTATACCGTACCCTGAAACAATACCTTCCTGGACCCTTTACATTTATCCTGCCTGCCAGTAAGGAAGTACCAAAATTATTAAAAACAAAAAAGGATACGGTTGGCATTCGTGTGCCTGATCATAAAATCGCACGTTGCATTGTAAAAGAAACTGGCAATCCGCTGCTGAGCTCCTCGCTTCCCGGAGCTTACGTGGAAGATTATACTGATCCGCAAATCATACATGAAAGATTTGAAAACCTGGTTGATCTGGTGATCGACGGAGGCATTGGTGGCATGATTCCGTCCACTGTTATCGACTTTACTAAAGATGATGCCGAAGTGATCAGAGAAGGAGCTGGGGTATGGATAGGATAAATAAACAAAGCATCGCATAAGCGATGCCCTGTAACCTTCAACCATTCTTTTACGACAGACTTAATCCGGTATTCCTGTTCTTGCCGCAACAGGCCGGCTAGCTCAATAAAGACAAAGAAGAAAGAGGAATTGCTGCTTGGTCAGTTAGACATATCCTGAGCGGTGATTTCCAGGTCACTATAACTGAGCCTGAAAGAGTTTCTATGGTATCTACAGGGTCCGTATTTATCCAGGGCCAACTGGTGTTCCCTGGTGGCATAACCTTTATTCTGGGCCCAGTTATACTTAGGAAATTTAATATGTAAGGCCTTCATATGGTCATCCCTGTAAGTTTTGGCCAGAACACTGGCAGCTGCAATAGATGCATAAATGCCATCGCCTTGAACCACACAATGATGAGGAATTTTTTTATACGGCTTAAACCGGTTACCATCAATCAGTAAAAGTTGGGGTTGTGGTTGCAGTTGTTTCACAGCAAGGTGCATGCTCTTAAAAGAGGCCCTCAGGATATTGATCTTATCAATTTGCTTATTGCATAATTGAGCCACTGCAAAAGCAAGTGCCACACGTTCAATCAAGGGCCTGAGTTCGTAGCGCTGAACTTCGGACAATTGTTTGGAATCATTTAAAAAGGGGTGTTGGAAATCTTTCGGTAAAATTACCGCCGCTGCATACACAGGTCCCGCAAGACACCCGCGCCCCGCTTCGTCACATCCGGCCTCCATTAAATGTTCCTGATAGTATGCCTGCAGCATGGTGTTACGAAAATACAGTCTGCATGCATCCCTCTGTTATTTTAAATAAAAAAAATCTGGTTTTTTTTATACCTCGCCAGAAGATGTACATTAGAAGGAACAACTCATGCGCTTCCTTCGATCCATATGGTTTCCGGTATTATTGGGAATGATCGTCACGTTGGGAATTTTAAACAGCATGCTGTCATCAAGGACCCAGTCCTTGGTCAAACCTGTACAACTGCCCTACAGAGAAAATGAAGAATGGGTATCGCCGGATGAACAAGATATTCCATCTGACCGGCAGGGTGACCTGATCCGATATGGAAAAGATCTGATCATTGCTACCTCTACTTATTTGGGACCTAAAGGCATCATTGCTCCTTTGACCAATGGCATGAATTGTCAGAATTGCCATCTTCACGCAGGCACTCAGAATTTTGGAAATCCTTTTTCCAATGTAGCGAACAATTATCCCAGATACAGGGATCGAAGCGGAAGAGTGGAATCCACTGAATTCCGGATCAATGAATGCATGCAGCGCAGCATGAACGGACAGCCCCTGGATAGCTCGAGCCTGGAAATGCGTGCAATGGTTGCGTATGTAAAATGGGTAGGTCACCTCGTACCTAAAGGAATCAAAGCTACAGGTGGTGGTGTGGGCAGTCTTCCGATTCTGGATAGAGCAGCCGATCCCATAAAAGGAAGGCAGGTGTACTCCATACATTGCGTCAGATGTCATGGCGACAATGGAAGTGGCGTATTGTCCATGGATTCCACGGCCTACATTTATCCTCCCTTGTGGGGTAATAAAAGCTTTAATGTAAGTGCCGGCATCTTCAGGCTTTCAGGCCTTGCCTCCTTTATCAAAAACAACATGCCCTTAGGTGTCACCTCAGCATCACCCCAACTTACCAATGAGGAAGCCTGGGATGTAGCTGCATTCGTGAGTGCCCAGAAAAGACCCATGAAGTTTTTCAACTATGATTGGAAAGACATCAAGAAAAAACCCATGGATTATCCTTTTGGTCCTTACGCAGACAGCTTTACAGAGCAACGTCACAAATACGGACCTTACAGGGAGTTGATGAAGAAGTAATGCAAACGGGTAAGTAGTCAAGCGTGAACCTGCCGGGAAGGAGTTCACGCTTGACCATTCACTTGATACTTATCCCGCAAAGCAATAGGCACACTGGTGTTCCTGCGCGCGACCAAGAGCCCAAACACCAGAAGGAACCACCTGGATACCCGGGAGGATACCTGCCATCCATTCTTTTTTAACATCTGCTGCGTTCAAACCCATACCCTGTGCGGCTACAGCGCTATACACCGTAAGCGCCATATTACATACACAGAACATCACTCCACTTTCCTGCAGTTCATTAATGCCTATAGCTACATTTCCAACACCCGGAATTTTAAAATCACCCATCGCAGGTTTCCAAAAAGAATTTTTAACTGCCGGAGCTTTCGTCACGTCGTCATTGATCTTGAACATTTCGCCAAACTTATATTTTGCCCATAGCTGATCATTAAAAGCATAGGGGATGGCATTGTGTCTAAGAACTACAACTACATTAGAATCTTTTTCCGGTGTGTGGGTCATTGAATTGGTCATCAAAAAAACGCGTGGCCATGCAAAGGGCATCATACCATTGGGTTCAGGAACATCAAATACAATACGGTGTTTCCCCTTGATTTTATTAAACCAGGCGTCGGCATCATCATCACCGTTAACAACAGGTTCCTTTGCAAGAGTTTGAATGGGTGCCGCCAGTCCTGCCAGACTCAATGCAGCTGCGCCAGTTGCCAAAGTGCCAATGAAAGCACGGCGGCCAGAGGTAAGGTCTTTGTCCATAATAGTAGTTTTAGTGGAAGAAATAATCCATTAAAAGCTACGAAATCATTTAAAACCGGAAAATTATTTTTTGAACTTCAGAGATGCAGTTTTGTCAACTAACTTTGCGCGGCATGAACAAATCACGCACCCATCCACCCAAAAATCCAATAGCTATCTGGATTATAACCGGTGTTGGAATGCTCATTGTACAGGTAATCCTGGGAGGAATTACACGACTAACAGGTTCCGGCCTTTCTATCACGGAATGGGATGTGGTTACCGGTATTCTTCCACCTATGAATGCCCATCAATGGTTAGTTGAATTCCAGAAATACCAGCACACACCCCAATATCGATTATTGAACAGTGATTTTAACCTGGTAGATTTTAAATCCATCTTTTTTTGGGAATGGTTGCACCGTTTCTGGGGCCGGCTGATTGCTGTAGCTTTTGCTATTCCCTTCCTTATCTTTTTGATACAGCGCCGTTTCAAACCAGAAATGGTACGGCCACTTCTGATCCTGTTTTTTCTGGGTGCACTTCAGGGAGCTGTGGGGTGGATCATGGTGTCCAGCGGACTTACAGGAGATGCCATTTATGTGAAGCCTGCAAAACTGGCCATGCATTTTGTTCTGGCCTGCCTGCTGATCTCTTATGCGTTCTGGTTCAGTTTAAAACTGACCGTAAAAAAGATGACCCTTGTAGCTGACAACAGGTTGAAAAATTTTACATGGTTCCTTACTGTGGTAGCACTCATTCAACTAGTATTTGGTGCCCTGATGGCGGGATACAAGGCAGCACCTTCCGCTCCAACCTGGCCCGATATCAATGGCAGCTTTATGCCTGCATCGATGGTTCAGGGCAACATGAAAAGCTGGTTTGATCATCCTGTATCCATACATTTTATACATCGGTCCCTTGCGTATATTTTGGTGCTGCTAATCCTGACCTGGACCCTTTTAGCAAAGAAAATTCAAGCTACTCCAGTCTTTAAACAATTCAGGCGAATCCCAATGATGCTGGTTATAGTGCAGCTGTTGCTGGGCATTTTTACAGTGCTGGCCAGCGCCGGAATCAGGGCTACCAAATGGAACCGTTTTGAATGGCTGGCAGAAGCGCATCAGGTGGTAGGCATTTTCCTTTTTCTTTCCCTGGTTGCCGCCTTATTTTTTATACGTCGAAAACAAAGTCTGAAATCGAACCATAAGCTTGACCCTGAGCCGATTTAGTATTACTTTAGGGAGGAATGAAAACACCACCAACAATAGGAACTTATTTAAGGGGGATATTTTATTCATTACCCGTACAGCTTATTTTTCTTCATTTCAGGAAATACCAGATCCTGCTGGCCTTCTGGATCATGATGTTCAGTGTGGTGAACAGTGGTTTTATGAAAAGTTATGGTGCAGACGCCCTGTTCCTGGCCCCAGAATACCTTGGCAATACCAATTCCCTCAGTACCGCCATTATGGGGATGTCTATTGGCGTCTATATCATGTGCTGGAACATCACCACATTCATCTTGTTCAGCAGGCAGTTCACTTTTCTGGCGGCCACTCAATACCCTTTTTTAAAATACTGTATCAACAACAGTGTGATCCCGGTTTTCTTTCTGGTTTTTTACCTGGTCAGGGCATATGAATTCCTGCACTATAAAGAGTTGATCAACAACGTGGAAATAATTTTTTTGACAATGGGATTTATGGCCGGGCTGCTGCTGATTCTGGTGATCTCTTTCTTTTACTTTTTCAGGGCCGACAGAACGATTTTCAAAAAACTGCAGCCTGCGTTCAACAGCGCCAAAAATGTGATCTCTCATTTTCAACCAGAGCCCCATCCTGCTTCTATCAAATCATTGATTTATTCTGAATGGTTCCTGGATTCATTTTTTAAGGTCAGGCGTTGCAGGGATGTATCCCACTATTCGCGTGATTTGATGGAGAAAATATTCAAGAGACACCATTTCGCCGCTGTGGTAAGTCTGCTGATCTCTTATATTTTCCTCATTATAATTGGATTTTTTCTGGATCATAAATTCTTTCAGCTTCCCGCCGGTGCCAGTATCGCCCTTTTACTGGCCATCCTGATTGGCGTTTGCGGTGCTATTGTTTATTTTTTCCAAAGCTGGAGCGTGCCCGCGTTTCTTTTATTCGTTGTACTCCTGAATTTTTTTTACCGCCTCAATGTAATAGACCCGCGCAACAAAGCTTATGGGCTGAATTATAATAACAAAAACGAACAACCCGAATATTCCCAACGATCCCTGGAATTGCTGAGTAATAAAGATTCTGCTGCCTCCGACAAAATGAACATGGCGAAAATCCTGGACCACTGGAAACAAAAACAGGATAGCGACAAGCCTTTGCTGGTTGTAATGACCACCAGCGGTGGCGGAACGCGAAGCGCCACCTTTACGATGGATGTATTGCAAAGACTTGACAGCATTACCAATGGAAAGATCATGGATAAAACCTTTTTGATCACAGGAGCATCAGGAGGCATGATCGGCGCCTCCTATTTTCGCGAATTGTACCGGGAGAAGCAGCACCAATCACTGCTTAATATACGATCCTCAAAATATGTCGACGATATCGCCGATGACCTGCTCAATCCTACTTTTACTTCTTTTATAGCGCGCGATCTTTTTGCTCCCGAACAAAAATTTTCCGTGGGTCCTTATACATACCTCCGCGACAGGGGATATGCGTTTGAATCCGCGCTGAACGACAATACCCATGGCGCACTGAATAAACGACTGAGTGATTATGTAATGGATGAAGCCACTGCCAAAATTCCCCTGATGTTTTACCATACCGTGGTCACCCGGGACGGAAAAATGATGATCATCAGCACGCAACATATAAGATTTATGATGCAGCCACCTACGGATTCATCAGACAAGATGACTTCCGCGGATGCTATAGATTACAATACATTTTTTTCTAAACAAGATCCTTACAATCTACGCATGCTTA